>CADCRJ010000090.1 GCA_902803735.1 uncultured Spirochaetaceae bacterium | reverse complement strand
AGTTCATCGATTCTTACTTGGATCAGAAGGTACTCCTCCAGGATCCATTCAAGACTTTGGACGAAGATGGTGTAGGAGTTATGATCGGTCTCGCAGAAGAGAAAGGACGTGCTGTTAAGGCTGACCTCCACCTCGGAATCTGTGGTGAGCACGGTGGTGACCCAGCTTCTATCGCACTCTGCTACAAACTTGGTTTGAACTACGTTTCTTGTTCACCGTTCCGCGTACCAGCAGCACGTCTCGCTGGTGCTCAGGCAGTAATCAAGTCATCTAAATAACAGGTGACACACGCGAGTTTTGCGCAAGCAAAACTCGTTAAGCACGCGTTAGCGTGCGACGACTGTTATCAAGTCTAACAAATAGTTTTCTGACGGACAGCTTTGCTGCCGTCAAAAACGCTTAATCCCTTGATTTGCTGGCGCAAACAAGGGAAAACAGATTCGACGCGACATTTCTTAGAAATGCGCGTCAATCCATAGGGTAATAAAAAGGCACTTCCCGATTTGGTGAAGTGCCTTTTTTATTGTTCATGAAATCTCTAAAAATATCGATAAAACTATGTTTTTTCATTAAAATAACATAAGAAAACTTAAATTATGTATTAAAATAGAATTTAAGTTTATTTTAGTGAACGTTATTTTAAGTAAGCGTCCTCTATTTTTGGAGTTTTTATGAAATTGAGATTAATCTTTTTCAGTATCTTTACAATTCTTTCCACTTCACTTTTTGCTATTGAAGATAAAGGAAACTCTTTTGATGACTTTTTATCTGAATATGTAAGCCGAGGTTATACAAAAGAAGAAGGATTGCCCGGGAATACTATTACAGACGTTATTCAAGACAACAAGGGATATATTTATATTGGTACTTACGAAGGTATGGTTCGCTTTGACGGCGTAGACTTTACCGTGTTTAACAAAAACTTAAATTCTCATTATAACTTTGTCTCTGCACGCACTATTTTTCAGGCAAAAGACGGTGCTCTATGGGTTGGAAGCAACGATGAGGGTATTTTCCGCATTGTCATGGACAGCACAGAAGAAGTAAAAAGCTTTTCTAAAAATACAGGTCTTCCTAACAACTCCGTAAGAAGCATTACAGAAGACAATCAGGGAAATATTTGGGTCGCAACGGCAGGCGGTGTTGTCTATATCACAAAAGAGTATGAAGTTGTATCGCCTGATACTGGATTTCAGAATTCTCACAGCGATATGCAAAATATCTGTACAAATGTGTATTCAGACAAAACTGGTCGTGTATGGGTAACTACAACTGTAGAAAACGGAATCTACTATTATCAGAACAATCACTTTTCTCAATACAAATTTTCAGATACAGCGTTGAACAGCAATGTTGTAACAACAGTCACAGAAGATAACTCTGGTGCACTTTGGTTCGGAGTTGCTCCACACTATGCTATTTGCGGGGAAGGAACCAAGGCACAAACATTAGACTTAGCAAGTATTAACAACAACGGAACAGGTGTCTGGTCAATCATACAGGACAGGAACGGTGCAATCTGGTTCGGAACAGACGCGGGACTTTCAATTTACCGTAACGGAATAATCTCTCAATATACAGAAGCGCAAGGGCTTTCTGACAATAATTTAAATAGGATTCTTGAAGACCGAGAGGGTAATATTTGGCTGGCAACAGACCGTTCCGGCTTGCAAAAGATGAACAGGGGTGTATTCAAAATGTACCCTCTGACATCGTCAGTAAATGCCATCGCAGAAAGTAAAGACGGAAGGGTCTGGATTGGTTGCGACAAAGGGCTTGCCTGCTATAAAGCAACAAGTGCAAATACTTCTATAAAGCGGGAATACAATAGCATAACCGATTTTTGCAAGGGGGCTCGAATTCGTGACATTTCTATAGCTTCAAACGGAGATATATTAGTCAGTACCTATGCAAATCTTGGGCAGCTACGTTTTTCTCCAGACGGCCAGCTTTTAGGGCAATGGAAAAAATCTGATGGTATGACTGGTGAAAAAGTACGCGTCGGCATTGAAAGCCGCCGTACTCATGATATTTTTATAGGCACGACAAATGGTCTCAATATTGTTGACCACGAAACGGGTGCTGTAAAATCATATACAACAGCCAACGGGCTTGCACATAATTACATTATGGCAATCTACGAAGATACTGATACAGGCAAAATCTGGCTCGGTACAGACGGAGGCGGCGTCATTGTCATGGACAACGGTCGCTTTACAGAGCATTATACAACGGACAACGGGCTTGCGGGAAATATCGTTTTTAAGATTTCAAAAGATTCTGACGGTTCTGTTTGGATTTGTACTGGTACTGGTATAAGCAAATTAACTAACGGGAAATTTACAAATTATGTAAAAACAGATGGAATTGGAACAGACAGCATTTTTCAGATTTTGAACGATAAAATCGGGAACACTTGGATGGTCAGCAATGCTGGCATTTCAAAGATAAAAAAATCAGACTTGCTAGATAAAGAAAACAACAAAATTACCCAGCTGTCCCCAAAATTCTATACTCGGTTTGACGGCTTAAAAACAACGGGTGCAACATCAACATCTTTGAGCATGTGCGACTCAAAAGGAAATATGTGGTTCACTCTTATAGACGGTTTTGCTATCTGCGACCCGAATAAGCTTGCCGCAAATACTGTAAAACCAAACGTAAACGTTGAATACATTACTTTTGACGACAATTTTGTTTTTTCGGAGTCAAAGCCAATAGTTCTTCCTGCAGGAACAAAACGAATTGCTATCAAATTTTCAGGTTTGAGCTTTGTGTCATCAGAGCTCATGCGATTTCAGTACAAGCTAGAGGGATTTGACTCCGATTTCAGCAACTGGACAGCAGCCAGAACAGCATCCTACACAAACCTGAAGCCAGGAAAATACCGCTTTCATCTGATAGCTGCAAACAGCGATAAAGTTCTGAGCGACGAAAGCATGGATGTCACATTTATCCAAAAAGCATTCTTCTATCAGCATATTTGGTTCTGGATTGCAGTAGCAGCTTTGATTGCAATAATAATAATATATCTGTCGATTACAATTTACGGTCTTGTAAGCCAGCTGCGCAGATTAAAAAATGCTGTCGCCGAGCTTTCCAGCGGAAACGCAGATTTGACAAAACGCATAAAAATAAAGAAGCACAGTATTTTCAAAGTATTTGATGAGCTTATTGCAGAAGAAAATAAATTCCTTGAAAAATTTCAGGGAATCATAGCAAAAGTCAAAGACAGCGAGAAAATGCTCAATTCAGTCGGTCGTGATATGTCAAATTCTACTAGCAACGCGACGAATGAGATTTCTCAAATCATACTCAACATAAAAAAGGTTCATTCCTCAATTGACAATCAGAATATGAGCGTTCAAGATACAGCGAATGCAGTAAATCAGATTGCTGAGAATATCACATCTCTGGAAAAAATGATTAGCGAACAGGCAGAGGGCGTAGCTTCCGCATCTACAGCTATCGAAGAAATGGTCGGTAACATCAGCTCCGTAAACACAGCAGTCGATAACATGGCATCAGTATTCACGAACCTTGAATCTCAGGCACAGTCTGGACAGACAAAAGAAAAAGCCGTAAGCGAAAAAATTCAGCTGATTGAGGAAAAATCAAAAATGCTGCAGGAAGCAAATACTGCGATTGCAACCATAGCAAGCCAGACCAACCTTTTGGCAATGAATGCAGCAATCGAAGCTGCTCATGCAGGCGAGGCAGGACGCGGTTTTGCAGTCGTTTCAGAGGAAATCAGAAAACTCTCAGAAACGTCCTCAAAGCAGTCAAAGACAATAGGAGTACGACTTAAAGAAATTCAAGCATCAATTCTTGACGTAGTTGTCGCTTCGCAGGAATCAAGCAGTGCATTCACGGCGGTTTCAGACGAAATTGTGAGAACGAATCAAATCGTTCGCACAATAAAAGACTCTATGGAAGAGCAGAACGACGGCTCTAAACGCGTTATATCAACTTTGGAGCAAATGAAAAACAGTAGTAACGCCGTCTCAAAAGCTTCAAAAGAAATGAGCGAAGATAATAAGACAATCCTTGACAATATCATAACTTTGCAAGACTCCAGCGAAATTATGAGCCTAAATATGGAAGAAATGAGCGAGGGTGCAAAACGTGTAACGGAAAGCGGCATTGACCTTACAGGAATGACGCTGAGAATGAACGATGCAATAAAAGACATCAGTGAGCAGATCATTCAATTTACAGTTTAATCTCTCCGTCCGGAAATTGCGTTCAAGTATTCCATGTAGTTTCCAGACGACACTATTTTAGCTCAATCTAAAAATCAACAAACTTTCCTTACACAAGGATTAAGGCAACAGCCATTGAAGAACTCGCATGATGGCCGCTCAATAACAGCAAGAGGCTCAAACTTAGGCTTTATTTCCTCCGTAACGTAAATTCTCAGCTGTCCGTCAAAAAACGTCAAAAAACGTTAAAAAACTATAAATCATCGGACAAAAGCTCTGCAAGATAATAAAGTATAGCACATTCATTTTCCTGCCAGATTCTAAGGCTTCGTTCTACGGCGCATACAAGATAGCCTTTGATTTTATCCTTTTTGCGTATTCTGCAAATTAAAACTGATTCAAAACCGTTTTTGGAAAGAACTTTATAGAATTTTGGAGAATGTTTTTTTATTAAGTCCAGAGAGCCTTGTGAGAATAAATCTTCCTCCATGATGTTAGATAAATCGGAAGCGTCGCCATCAAAATTTTTATCCAAAACTGCATGGATTTTTCCGTCTGAAGTGACATAATAAAAATCTTTTATTTGTAAAGTTTCTGAAAGCAGCGGCATGACTTTTTTAAGCTTGTTCTCAAGTCCTGTTTCAGATTCTATACCGCTTCGCAATTT
>CADCRJ010000089.1 GCA_902803735.1 uncultured Spirochaetaceae bacterium | reverse complement strand
AAACCTGCGCCGCATATCCTTATGTATTCAATAGTTAGGTCAACGGCTTCTGCAGGAGTTTGCATCGCGGTTGCCAGCTGAGGTGCAAAAATGACGATGAATACTGTAATTGCAAGAGATAATAGTGTAAAAAATGCAACGGCATTTCCTATCAACTTGTTTACTGCGTCATGGCGTTTTGCCCCTATGTATTGTCCCATAAGAACTGTAACGCCCATGGTTATTGAGTTCAAGAGGATTGTGAACAAATTCATAATGTTGCCGCCGACTGAGACGCCGCTTATTCCTGCGGTTGTTCCGTATTGTCCGACTATAAGCAAATCGACGGCTCCATATAGTGACTGGAGTATTAGGGATAGTAAGATTGGAAGAATGAAGGCTATTAATTTTGAAAAAATGCTTCCTTGTGTAAAATCCTGATTGTCTTTCATAGTGCGACATTTTACAAGAAAATACAAAGAATGTCATCTATTGCTGGAATTAACAAGGAAAGACTATACGAGCGAATGTCGAGTTTTGATTTTAAGTTCAGAAAGCAACGAACCCCCGCTGGGAGTTGCTTTCTGCGTATTTTAGTTATTAAAGCTCGACATTCGTCCTAATATTTACTCTGTAAAGCGGATGTCCTGCCAGATTGTGTTGTATTTGTCCAAATCTTTGCCAAGGTCCATTTTAAGGGTGCATGAATCCATTTGGTTTGCCTTGTATACAGGCTTTGTCTTCATAAATTCTTCTGCTGGTAAGTTCACGTAGCATGGAAAATTGAAGAAATCAAGGAACTGAGCGTAAATCTCAGGTCTGTGGATAAAATTGATGAATTCATTTGCCAAATCTGCGTGTGGTGCGTCTTTAAGAATACACATGCTGTCAAGGTAGCATGGACCGCCTTCTGCAGGAATGAAGAAGTCTATGTCGCTCCATTTTTCTTGTGGCATTTCCTGAAAAACAACTTCTGCATAGCCCTGGCAGAGCCAAAAGTTGCCCTCTGCAAATTCTTTACCAAAGCTTGATGCATCAAATTTTACAAGGTTCGGCTTCCATTTTTTATTGATAAGCTCTTTTGCCTGTGCAAGCTCATCGTCGTCAACTGAGTTTACGTTATGTCCTTGATAAGCAAGGGCATCTCCAATGACTTCTCGCATATCATCCATCATTGTTGCGTGATCTTTGAACTGTGGGTCGGCGAAAATGTTCCAGCTACGCTCGTAATTGATTGCCTTTGTCTTGTTTACTGCGATTCCTGCAGCACCAAAATAGTATGGAACGCAGTATTTCATGTCTGGGTCGTATACGGCTTTTTCAAGAACTTTAGGGTTTATGTTGCCCCTGTTTGTGAGCTTCTCCTGATTTATTGGCTGGAGCATATTTTCTTGAATCATAATCTCTGCGTAATCCTGTGAAGGTACTACGATGTCAAATGATTTTGCTCCGCCAGAGACGATTTTTGTGTACATTTCTTCATGTGAAGTGTAAAGGTTCAGCTCAACCTTGCAGTTGAATTCTTCCTCGAACTGCTTTATTACTGAGTCTGGTGTATAGTAAGACCAGTTGTAAAGACTGAGTTTTGCTTTCTTGTCTCCGCAAGAAGTAAAAAAAAGTGATGCTGCGATTCCAGCTGCTAAAGCAATGTGCTTTTTCATTAAAGTGTTCTCCTGATTCTTTAGTGTGAGCTTGCAAATGTTTTAAGGCTTTTTCGGAATACAAATGTAAGCGCGATTACAACAAGTATAAGCAGAAACGAAAGCGCGTTAATTACAGGGCTTACGCCTACTTTTATAAGCGAGTATATGTAAATCGGAAGGGTAGTGTTGCCGCCTCCGTTCACTAACGATGTTATTACATAGTCTTCGAGCGAGATGGTGACGCTCATCATAAAGCCAGAGATGATTCCAGGCATTATTGACGGAATTATTACCTTTGTGAGCGTCTGGGCCTCATTCGCTCCCAAATCGTGGCTTGCTTCTATTATGGAGTAGTCAAACTCGTCGATTCTAGCACTTACCATAAGATACACGAATGGAAGACAGAATGTCGTGTGCGCGATGAATATCGTAAGCATACCCTGAGAAATATGGATGCTCGTAAAGAAAATCGAGAGCGAGATTGCCATTATGACTTCTGGAAGAACCATCGGCAAGAAGCTGATAGTCTGGATGTATGCTCGTCCGAAGAATTTATACCATGTAACGCCTAGAGCTGCGAGCGTTCCCAATACAGTTGCTGCAAGCGATGACGTGATTGCGATAATCATGCTTGTAAGGAGCGACTTCCATAACGGCATGGATGAGAAGAAAAGCTGCTGGTACCATACTAGCGAAAGCCCTGAGAACGTGCTGTTCTTTGAGCTGTTGAAAGAGTAGAAAGCCGTTACGAGCAGCGGAGCAAAGAAAAAAACAAGTGACAGATAAAGCACGCTCTTGCTAAAACTTATCTGCGGCGAGCGTTTTTTCCAGCTTCGTTTTGCATGTCGGGCTGGCTCTGAAGAGCGGTGTCTGTTCATGTACAAAGAAAAAGGGTTTTTCATTTTACTTTCTTCCTCCGAACAGTGATACTGAGTTGTCCTCTTTGTTTGAGGTTTTCTTCAAGCTTGCTTCTTTTTTGCCTGCGGCAAGCATCCATAGAACGCCCGCTATACTTATTAGCGATATAACTACGCTGAATGCGGAAGAAAGCGGCCAGTTCCTTATCTTTACTTGGTCATAGATTATGTTTCCGAGCATATAGGTAGATTTGCCACCTACAAGGTCTGGTATTGTATAAGTTCCAAAAATCGGAATAAAAGTAAAGATTATCGCACTTATGATACCATGCTTTATGTTCGGGATAAGTACCTTGAACATAGCTACAGACTTTGTTGCTCCTAAGTCGCGGGCTGCTTCGAGCAGGCTGAAATCGAACCTGTCTATTGCCGTAAACACTGGAAGAATGGCATACGGCAAGTAAAGGTATATGCCGACAAGAATTACGGAACCTCTCGTGTACATTAGCTTGATTGGCTGATATACATAATCCTTTCCGTGTACGATGGTAGAGAGCCATGCTCCTGCCTGATTTATAAGCCCGCCGTCTCCCAAAATGAGCTTCCATGCAAAAATACGGATAAGGCTGTTCGTAAGGAACGGTACTATTACAAGTATTAGGAATATAGTCTGGTGGTGGCTTCTTGCCATTGCATAGCCTGACGGCAAGGCAATGAGAATCGTTATGAGCGTAGAAACTGCCGCAATGAACAAAGTTCGGCAGAAAATGACGGCATAACCCTTCGTGAACATTGCTGAGTATGCTTCCAGCGAGAACTTGTGCAGAACGCCGCCGTGAACATTTCGTTCCATAAAAGAGAAAACCACGATTATTGCGAGCGGTACGACAAAAAAGAGCAGGAACCAAGCTCCCATTGGCCATGCATAAAGCGGACCTGGATTAGCCTTCTTATGCATATAATTGCGAGCTGCTTGGGCAAACTTCAAATCTGCTGTTTTTGCCGCATGTGAGGAGTTTTTTTCTTCTGGTTTTTCGCTCATTTGTTTATGTCCTCAACGATATAACCGTCTTCTGCAGACCAAGAAATGTAAACTGTGTCTTTCCAGCTGATTTCTGGACCATCATCAAGATAATTTGTGTGCTGTTTGAACACTTTTACGATTGTTCCGTTCTCAAGACGAACATAAAATTTTGACTGGAATCCTGTGTAGACAGGCTCTTCTACAATGCCCTTGAAAACGTTTATGTCCTTTCTGCCGTGAACGTCAGGCTCTTCAAGAGTAATCCTGATTTTTTCAGGGCGTACAGTAAAGCACACTTTCTGACCAGGTTTTGTCATCTCGTAGTCTGTTACGAGAATGTTTTTGTCTTCTTCTTTTGTAGCCTGTGTGTCACCTTTTAGCTGTGCCTGCAAGCCAAGCTCAGGTGTTTTGAGCGTTACCATAAAGTCTGGCTCTTTGCCCTGTGTGCTGTGCGGAACGCATTCTACGACATCGCTTTCAAAAAGATTTGTCTCGCCAATAAACTGAGCCACGAACTGTGTGGCAGGGCTTTCATAAATCTCGAAAGGTGTTCCGACTTGCAGAACGTTGCCACGGTTCATTACGGCGATTCTGTCGCTTACGGCAAGGGCTTCGCTCTGGTCATGCGTAACGTAGATGAACGTGATTCCTATTTTGTCGTGAAGTGCGTCCAAATCCATGAGAAGATTTGCCCTGAGCTTTGCGTCAAGGGCAGAAAGCGGCTCGTCCAAAAGAAGAACCTTTGGCTCGTTTATCAGCGCACGGGCAATTGCGACACGCTGTCGCTGTCCGCCGGAAAGTTGGTTCGGCTTTTTGAAAATATGCTCGTCCAGCTGTACAAGGTGCAAATATTCTCGAACTTTTGCGTCAATCTCTGCTTTTGGCAGATTTTTCAGTCTGAGAGGAAACGCTACGTTCTCATAAACGCTGAGGTGCGGAAAAATTGCATAACTTTGAAAAACCGTGTTCGTAGGGCGTTTATTTGCTGGCAGGGAGAGAATATCTTCGCTGTCAAATAGAATCGCTCCTTCGTCAGGATATTCAAATCCTGCAATCATGCGGAGAAGTGTAGTTTTTCCGCAGCCAGAAGGTCCCAGAAGTGAGAAAAATTCTCCTGGCTTTATAGAAATGTTAATGTCGTTGAGGGCATGAAAATCCCCAAAATGTTTTGAAATATGTTCAATTGATACAGAGCTTGCTTTCAAAGCGTTTTTCCTTGAATGTTAAATAATTAATTATAGGAATAAAAGTATTATCCGTTAAACTGTAGAATCGTATTTATAGGCTAAAGTGTCAATATGATTTTAAGTATTTTTGATTATTGAACATAAATTTAAATTATTCATCTTGAATTCTTTCTGCCGTTAGCTTTAGAATTCGGGTATGACTGAAGTTTATGTTTTTGATTGTGACGGAGTTATTATAAATTCTGGAGAAGATATAGCCGACTGCGTTAACGCGGCACTAACACATTTTGGATATTGGACGGTTCCTATTGAAAAAATGATTACGTTCCTTGGTGATGGGGCTAGAACGCTCATTAACCGTGCGCTTGCTTATTCTACAAAGCCTCATTTTAAGGCTCTTTCTAATAAAGCCCCAATCCCAGAAGAAAAAGTTCAGGAGGTTCTGGACTGGTACCTTGATTATTATTATAAGCATTTT
>CADCRJ010000088.1 GCA_902803735.1 uncultured Spirochaetaceae bacterium | reverse complement strand
CGTCTTTGGTTATGTTTCCGCCGTAAGTTTCTTTTTTGCTGGAACCAGGATGGTAATTCTCGACTTTTTTCTGAAGAAGGATTTCCCAGATTTTGAGCCTTGGGCTTGCATTGAAAGAAACGAAGGTCGAAACGGAGCCGTCATTTTTGTGCACGAAAAACGGAAGCGTGATAACGACAGGAAACGCGCACGGAACGATGACTTTTTCTTTGGTCGTATTTTTGAAGTCAAAACGAGCCTCAACATCGCCCTCAACCTGGTCAACTATAAGAAGTTCTCTTTCAAGCACGATTTTTTCATTCGGCTTTTCGACATAAATATTGCCATAAGCCCAGTCCTCTGGCTTGTAACTGCCGCCATCATCCGCATAAGAAAGCGATGCTGCCGCCAAAGCACATAAAATCAAAATCAGTTTTTTCATAAAATCTATTTTCGTTTTCTGTTCTTCTCAATCTCAAGAACTTTGCTAACGATTTCCTTTTCTTCGGCAGAAAGCAAATCGTCAGAATAATCCTTGTTCACCTTAAAGCCAACGATGGACTCATAAAAGCGTTTTAGCTCCTTGTCTTTGAATGAGCGACCGTGAAGAGCGTAAAAATCATTTCTGGCAAGTCGAAGCTGTTTTTCGGTCTTAAAGCACAAATCGTAATTCAAAAATGCCTTTGTAAAATCGCTTCGGGCATTTGCAGCCGTTTTTCCCTCAAATCCCTCTGCGGTGAGCCAGAACTTTGCGTCCACGGTGTAATAATCCTCGTACATCGTGATAAGCACGTGCTCCGCCGTCATCGCGATGTCTTCGTCCTGAGCAATCACATAATACTGCCTGTCGCTGTTGACCGTGCCAGCCCCGCCGCCGTAACATTCCACGTGAGCGTCATCAGCAAAAATTTTTTTCTGAAACAAAAAGCCCAAGAAGAACCAAAAGCAAAAGCTTTGCAAAAATCAGTTTTTTCATATTTTTCTCCATAAAGTTCCTTGTTACCACGGAGACCAATTCATCAATGTTCTGTTTTCGCCATCGAATGTCAGCATAATGAATATTTCCGTCTCGTACAACTCTCCTGTATCTCTATTCTCATAAATGGCATGAACGAAAAACGGACTTTTCAGCGTGGAGTCAAGGCTCAGACCTCTCAGATATTTTTCGTATGCGTGATTAAGCTGATTTCCGAACCTGTCACGAAAGCCATTTTTGACCGAAAAACTCGCGAGCACAATCTTTTCACCGGCTTTTTCAAGGACATAATACATTTCCGTAATGTACTCTATGCCTTGTTCCTGAGCAGTCTTGTAATAAAGGCGAAATGATGTATTTTCAGTAACGACAGATTCCCACTCATAATCATTATTGTATTTAGGGTATGAGGATTTTTGTACTTCTGCGGTTTTGAAACCTTCAAATGCTGTTTTTGCAGTAGCTTTTGGGCAAGACGCAAAAACGACAAAAAGAGCTAAAATCAAAATCTGTGCAAAAATCTTTTTCATTCAGTATACCTCTTGTTATAGATTGTTGCGTCCTCGTAGCCTATTTTCTCGATTAGCTGCCCGTTTTCGTTGTAGACAAATTCCGTGAAATCGTTCGCCCAGTTGCTGTTCTCGCAGATTCTCACAAGGCAACCCAACTCGCCCTTGTTGCCGTAAAAATACTGGTTGATGTAAAAAGAGTTGTCATACGATTCGGTATATTTTTCTGCAACGATTTTCTCGCCGCTTTTGAAAAACTCCATTCCTTTTTTTTGCTCAGTTTTCACTTCCACGAATTCAGGCTCAAAATCGTCATCTTCTTCCCAGCTTATTGCCTGCACAAAAGTTTTTCCGTCCTCGTACTTGTAATTCTCACTATGACCGCCCGCGTGCCCCGCCTGATGCATTTTTTCTGAAAGCCGCCCAAGCTCGTCGTATTTGTACCAAGTGAAATCCTCGCCAGAAATACATTTTCCTTCGCCGAAGCCGACAGGAAGCCTTTTTCCGCCCAAGTAGAAATTCAAATCAGAAATCACAAGATAGACGCTTTCTGAAGGATAAACGGAATCGACATTGATTCTGATTTTCGTTGCGATGATTTTTTCTCCCGAATACAAAGTTTGCTCTTCCATCTTGTTTTTAAGCACGAGCGATTTTTCATAGTCTTTGTTGCGGCAGTTCCAGATTTCAATGCTCAAATCTTTGATTCTCTCGTTCTTTTTGAAGCGATTTTTGTCAAAGTAGCCGCCTTTTACCGAGAGCGTGTCAAAAACAGCAGGCTCCGAAAAGCGGATTTCAAGCAGCCAGCCCTTTTTGTCAAGAGTGTGGTAATCCACCGCGTAAATTGTGGCGGGGGCGTCGTCAAAGAGATTTACGGTCGAGTATTCTGTGAGGTCGTCTTTGCTGATGAGCATTGATTTTGCAATCGGCGCGTAGATTTTAATCGATTCTGTTTCAGAAATAGCGGGTTTTTCGGGAGTTTTTTCGCAGGAAGCAAGTAAAAGTCCGAAAGCACATAAAAGCCCAAACTTTGTCAAAATCTTTTTAATGTTCATTTTCCTATCCTCCATTGCTAAAAAAGCATAGCAAATATCGGAACAATCCACAATTACTTGTACTGTCTTGAAATCCGCTCTTCGGGCGTTTTCTATAATTTATCTAAATGGCATATATAATAATCAGTAATTTGATGATAAATTTTAATGCCATCAAGTTCTCTAATACTATGTTTTCTATATTCCTGAATTTCATTGTTTTTATCTATATAGCTATGATTTATAACTTCCACAATATCAGATGAAGAATATCCTTCGGGAAAATCAAAAAATAAAAATGAAAAAGTAGTTCCAAAATTAAAGCATTTTCCATCTTTCATTTTTAAGACAAAACCTGTCCAGCTCGGCAAAGTTTCTCCATGTATTTGAT
>CADCRJ010000087.1 GCA_902803735.1 uncultured Spirochaetaceae bacterium | reverse complement strand
GTTTGCACAAAATGCAAGAAGTTCGCAGAATTCAAATAAGCAACCTAAAAAAACTCAAGAAACAGCTACAAATCCTGTGTCTGCACAGCCTGTAGAAAAAAAATCAAATTCAGCCCAGAAGTCAAACGTAAAAAAAACAAAAAAAGCAGCTCCTGTCGTAAACGGTGATTTTAAGAGAGGTGAGGAATTTTTTCAGCTGAATATGCCAGAAGAAGCTCTTCCTTATTTGGAAAGCGTTCTTCAGTCAAAAAATATTGACCCAAAAGTATATATTTATCTTGGTATAGTTTATTTTCAGCAGGAAAATTATGAAAAATCCATTGACATCTGCGAGACTGGATTAAAATTGGAGAATACAGACCATAAGGTTCTATATTACAATGCAGGAAATTCTTCTTATGCAATGAAAAATTATTCCCGTGCGAAAAAATACTATGAGCAGTCGTTGGAAGCTTCTCCCAAATACTCACCGGCGGTGCTGAACCTCGCTAATGCACAGCTTCGCTTGGATATGCTGGAAGAATCAAAGCGTAATTATGAGGCTTTCCTTGAAATGGAGCCTGAGACAGAAAAACGTCCTAAAATTGAAGAAATTCTTGCTCTTATTGATGCGGAGCTTGAATACAGGGCAAAAATGAAGCCTGAGCTTGTCGTTGATGAGCTGACCGCTTCTCAGGAAGAGCCTCTGACCACAGTCCCGACTGAAATTGTTGAGCATGAGGATGTTAAGGCTCCTGTATTGCCGCCGCCTCCACGACAGATTGAGTCTGGCGAGATTATCTCCGCAGAGGAGCAAACCGCGCCTGCTGTTGCTCCGTTGCCAAGAAACGAAGATTATGGCGAGCAAATTTCCGATGAGAAAGTCGCTCCTGTTTTGCCAAAGGTTCCTGCAAAATCAGAATCTAGCGGCGAAAAGCTTTCTGGTTCGGAAGAAAAAGCCCCTGCGCTTCCGAGAACGCCTGCAGCACCTGTTTCTGGCGAGAAGCTTAAAGCTGAAGAAAATCGTGCTCCGTCTTTGCCGAAGAGCGAAAAAGCAAAGAAGACCGAGGAGGGCGAGATGGTCCAGAACGGCGAGAAAGAGCCTCCTGCTGTCCAGCCAGAGAAAAAATCAAAGAATTATGGCGAGCAGGTTTCTGTTCCTGTTCTGCCAGAAGCTAAAGAAAAGAAAAAGCCGCAGAAACTTGAGAAAGTTTCTGAACCGTCGGACTTGTCCGATGGCGACGGCTCTGCGCGAGAAGAAAATTCTAAGCCGAAAAATTCCCTTGACTCAATACTTGGCGAGCTAGAGAACATAAAGACCTCTGTTCAGAACATTGCCGATGAGAGTGCGGCCGCCTTGGAAGAGGTTCAGGCTCAGACCGAAGAATAGGGGCTTTTACGTCCTGCGGACTCTTGCAAAAAGCTGCTCTTTTGTGAATGTGGTCCAAACGGGGCGGCCGTGCGGACAATGCGGGTCTTTAAGCTCCAATGCTTCTTTTGCGAGCTGGGCGGCCTTGTCGCTGTCAAGCTCGTACCCGTCTTTTACAGCAGCCTTGCATGCTGTCATTGCTGCGATTTTGTATAATATCTCTTGTGGACTTGTATGCGTTTCAAGCAGGGCCGTCTGAAATTCTTCCTGTGTTCCTGTCCAGCGGGCAGGAATTGTCGTAAATTCCCAATTGCCATCGCCCTTGTTTTCGCCAGTAAAACCTGCGCTTGCAAGAACTTCTCGTATGCTTTCTAGATAGGCATCTTCTTCTTTTGATTCTGTTTTTATTGTGTAAGGAATCAAAAGATTTTGTTTTTCCCCGCCACTTGCCATAATTTTATTAAAAAGAATTCGCTCATGTGCCGCATGCTGGTCTATTATGTATAGGGTGCCATTCATTTCTGCTAGTAAAAATACGCCGAGAACGCTTCCTATGTAGCGGAACTCTTTTCTTGTGGCTTGTTGTTGCAAGTTTTGCTCAGCTGGATTCTCAACCTCTGATGAGTCAGAAAGTGCTTCTGCTGCAAGGTTCTGGCTAGTGTCATTGTGATTTATCACATAACCGTTTGTAAGTGCGTCTGCTTCATAAGAAAGAAATTTGTTGCGCAAGAAATTTTGTGCAGAGTTTTTCTCCTGTTCCTGTTCAGGTTGTGGTTCAGGACGAGAATCAAGGGGCTCTGCGACGGCTTTGTAAAAATCCTTTTCGTAAAGTTTTTGTATTTCTGTTTTTTCTGCTGCGGGCGTAAAAAATGAATCCCTGCCATAAGATTTTTTTGAAGAACTGTAGTTGCTTTTACAAATCTTTGGCACTTCAAGGTCAAATTCTCTTTGTATTTCTAAAGATGAATCTTCCTGTTCTGGGGAATTCATTGTTTTTAGCCCATAAGAGCGAAAGTATGCCTTTACCGTTGAGCTTACGCCGTGATGAATTGATGAAATGTCCTTAAATCGAACTTCTCGCTTTGCGGGATGAATATTAAAGTCAACGAAGCTTGGATCGACCTGCACGAAAAGTGCTGCTACTGGATGCGCTCCGTTTGGAAAAAATCCCTGACAACCGTATTCTATGGCTTGCATGAGCGAGTATTCTTGAATTCGTCTGCCGTTTACGTAGATAAAAATGTTTTTTCTGTCGTTGCGGAATACAGCAGGCTCGCCAATTACAAGCTTAAAGCTCCATTTTGTTTTTCCGTCTGCTTCTGTTCCGTTTGCGGTTAATTCCGAGAAAAGAGAGCTTTGTTCTTTTAGTTCCAACGCTTTGACAAATCTTTGCGACAGGCTTACATCGGCTGGTAAGTCATAGCGCAAAGAACCGTCGATGAGCAGCCTGAATCCAATGTCTGTTCTGGGAAGCGATTTTTCTACGAATAGCTCCCTGCACATCATTGTCTCGCTTGCAGGTCTCTTTAAGAACACTCTGCGGGCTGGAAAATTCTCAAAAAGCCGCTCACTCTGGACTATAGTGCCTTTGCCGTTCTGTACGGGCGGTATTATGTCTATTTTGTGGTCTGTATCAATTGAAGCCGTCATTCGGCAGGTTCCGCTTGAAATAGAAAGACGGCTAACAGCAGCGATTGACGCAAGGGCTTCGCCTCTGAATCCCAACGTGTCGAGCTTCATAAGGTCTGCTGCCTCAATGATTTTGCTTGTGCAATGTGGGCGGGCACAGTTCATAAGGTCGTCCCTTGTCATGCCGTAGCCGTTGTCGCTTACTCGGATTTTGTCTATTCCGCCACCATTAATTTCTACTGTAATCTGGTTTGCACCTGAGTCAACCGCATTGTCCAAAAGCTCACGAACGATTGCGGCTGGTCGGTCTATAACTTCGCCTGCCGCAATTTTTCTTGCAACTTCTACACTTAGCTGCCGTACTGGTCTATGGATTCCTGCCTGAGCCATTTACTGTCTTAACCCTTCCTTTGGCGCGCCAGAGCTGCCTGTTACGGCATCTGTCTGGGCAAACAAGTCTAGCTGTGGTTTTATTTCTTTTGAATCTGCCGCTTCTTTTTCTGGAACAGGCTGATTCATAAGAATCTGGATTTTTCCCTCTATTTTATCAATATCTTTTTCAAGGGATTTTGCTAATTTTATTCCTTCCTCAAAATTTTTAAGCGCATCTTCTAAGGAAATATCATTTCTTCTTATGTTTGTGGTTAATTCCTCTAGCCTTGAAAGATTTTCTTCGAATGATTTCATGTTTGTCATGCCTCCTGTTTTGTTTTTTCTGTTTTGCTTACGGTAGCTGTAATTTTGCCTGTTGCAGGGATTATTTCTATGTTGTCTCCTATGGCGACATCTTGATTGCTTCTTACAATCTTTCCGTCCGCAGTTCTTACCATTGAGTATCCTCTGTCCAAAATTGTTTTTGGGCTTGCGCCTTCAAGAATGTGTATGTTTTGCTGGATGCGGTTCCTGTAATCTTTTAGACGCTCATCCATATTGCTTTTTAAGGCTTCTCTTGCATTTTCAAGACGGTTCAAGAGCGGCTGTTCAATTGAGCGGAACCTTATCTCCATGTTGCCAACGTCAAATGATTTTATCATCAGCTTGTATTTTTCTATACGGCTTTTGATTTGGTTGTAAATTTCTTCCTCGCAGTTCAGAATTTCCTGTTTTATATCAGCCTGAATTGGCACTACAAGCTCTGCCGCTGCGGATGGCGTTGGCGCTCTTACATCTGCTGCATAGTCGCTCAAAGCCCAGTCAATCTCGTGCCCGACGGCGCTTACCGTAGGGATTTTTGATTCCGCGATGCTTCTTACAACAACTTCCTCGCTGAATGGCAGTAAGTCTTCCAGCGAGCCGCCACCACGCCCTATTATGAGCACGTCACACATATCAAAGCTGTTGGCAGCCCTTATTTGTCGGGCTATTGTCTCTGCTGCACCGTCCCCCTGTACTAATGCTGGAAAGATTGTAACGTCAATCCCAGGGTTCCGTCTGCGGGTAATTTGCAGAATATCCCTGAGAGCTGCTCCTGTAGGGCTTGTGACAATACCAACCCTTTTGGGAAAGCTCGGAATCTTTTTCTTGCGGTCAGCGTCGAATAATCCCTCAGCTGCAAGTTTTCGCTTACGTTCCTCAAGAATGCGGAGAATATCGCCAGCTCCTGCTATTTCCATTGTATTGATTATAATCTGGTAATTTCCTCGTGGAGCATAGACAGAGATTGACCCCGTACATCTTACTTTCATTCCGTCTTTTGGGGCGAATCTGATGGCCTGAGCACGACCTCTGAACATTACGGCACTTATTTGCGCGCCTTCGTCCTTTAATGTAAAGTAAAGGTGCCCGCTCGCATTTGGACGGTAATTTGATATTTCACCTTCGAGGGTGATGTTATTGAAATTTCCTTCAAGAATCTCACGGATAAGTGCGGTGAGGTTTGATACTGAAAAAACAGTGTCCGGCTGAAATAATGATGGCATAGAAACAGTATATAGAAAAAAAAGATGATAGGCAAATGTTATGCTTTTGTAATTACCTTATTTCAATATCGAGTACAAAACGAATGCCCCGATATTGTAAAGACAATGTGCTGTGAATGAATACCATACCGAACCTGTCTTTATCAGGCAACGTCTTAAAAAAATACCAGAGACAAAAGCGTTTGCGACTCCTAAAATTCCTAGGTATCGGTGTCCTAAAGCAAAGCAGAGCAGGGGTACTGCTTCAGAAAGATAGTTAGTAATTTTCTGTATTTTTTTGTGTTCCTGTAAACTTCTGTTATTTGAGAATTTTTTCAAAATATCAGGAAAATATTGTCTGTATAAAATTTCTTCATAAAATGCTGGAATTACGATATTAATAAAAAGAATTAGAATTTTTATAAAATGCCCTTTAATCGAGAGTTCTTGTGGGGTTGCATCTATTTTGAATATAATTCCTAAAAACTCAAAAACGGCTGCCGTAATGCATAAAAGCCCAAAACAAAAACTTGTTTGCCCTATATTTGTGATTTTTGTGATTGAATTTGAGTTTTTTTTATCAATTTTACTTATTGAATCGTCTGCTTTTTTTTGACAGTATAGTAGAATCGAAAAAGCAAGCGGAATGATACTTATAAATGGTTTATTTATAGAAGCCGTATCTTGCTGTGCGACAAAAATCGGTGGGAGAATAAGAAAAGAAAGGATAAAGAAAAATTCAAACAAAATAATGGCTTTTTTCATGTGAATCATGGTAGCAAATTATTTCGATTTGAAACAGTCAGCTGATGTGTTCTTGCTGCGGTTATTTAGGAAAATCCTAATTGGCCGCGGAAAGTGTAGATTAGCACTTCCCTAAATATATAAATTTTAATGTCGATAATGAAAAGATGAAATCTGTAGTAATTCTTTTTGCTGGGCAACTTTCCGCTCATGCGTATGATAAAATATTTGATAATTCTTCTGCCGTTGAAAAAACGCTTGCTTGGGCAAAAAAAACAAGTGAGGACATTGTTATTTTTTCTACAGCATATTTAAGTGCACCTCTTTCTGCAATTTCTGCTGAATATGGAGCTGAGATTGTTTCAAAATATGCTTGGACTTGCGGACTTCTTGCTGAAGAAATTTCAAAAATCTGTGAGTCTCACGGTGCGGCTTATGCTGTCTATTCATGGGCTGATACTCCTTTTTTGAACGAAAAGCTTACTTCTGAGCTTATTGCTCAGCACGAAAAATATCAGTCGGAGTATACGTTCGCAGACGGCTTTCCGTATGGTGTTGCCCCTGAGATTATAGACGCTGGATGTGCCCGTATCCTTTCTGCTCTTACAAGTTCTGGGCAAAATGCTTGCAATGAGAAACCTGTTTGCAGGGATTCAATCTTTTCTATAATGAAAGGAGACATAAATTCCTTTGAGATTGAGACATTTATTTCAGAAAAGGATTACAGACTGCTACGTCTTAACTTTGAGGCAAGTTCCAAAATAAACGCGGTGGTTTGCGAACGGCTCTATGAAAAGGCGTTGCAGACTGGTGTTGATATTTGTGATATTTACGCGTTCTGTGATTTGGCTGAAAAATCATCGGACGTAATCCGTAGCTTGCCGTCTTTTTATAATGTACAGATTACAGGGCGTTACAACCATGTCGCTGTTTATAATCCAATCGCTGCTTGCGAGAAATTCAAGAAAATCGCTTGCCTTCCTGATATGGGCATTGAGCAGTTCAGGGCTTTGGTCGCTCAGATAGCCGATTTTTCAGAAGAAGCCGTTGTCTCGCTCTCTGCTTGGGGTGAGCCGCTCTTGCATCCTTTGTTCTGGGATTTTGTGAGAGTTGTTCTTGCTCAAAAAAATCTTACAGTCTTGATTGAGACGGATGGGCTTGGAGTGCAGTCTTTGCAAAGTAATTTTGAAGCTTTGACAGAAGAAGAAAAATCTCGTTTTTACTGGATTGTCCTTCTTGATGCCGTCGATCCAACTTTGTATTCAAAAATTCAGAATTGCGGGGCTTGTGATTTCGATGCCGCTGTGAATGCTGTTCCTTTGCTTGAAAAATATTTTGATGGCAGGGTTTATCCGCAGATGACACGCATGAAAGCGAACGAGCCGTCTTTGGAGTCTTTTTTCAGATACTGGCACGATAAGGGGTCTCCGTCAAAAGGTGAGCTTATAATACAGAAATATGACAGAATGTGCGGCGACTTGCCTGATGAGAAGTCCGCTGACCTTTCTCCGTTGGAGCGGAATCCTTGCTGGCATTTGAGACGTGACATGGTGATTTTGGCTGATGGTTCAGTTCCTTTGTGCCGCGATTTTGGCTATGATTCAATTGTCGGCAATGTATTTGAAGAGTCTGTTCAGTCCGTTTGGGAGAAATCCGCTGGCATTTTGGACTCTCATTTGACGAAAAATTATCCCGAAAGATGCAGGAAGTGCGATGAATACTATACCTTCAACTTTTAACGAGAGACAGATAAATCGTACTGTTATTGGCGGAAAGGAAAAATGTCCCAACATTCTTATGAATGTTGCCGTAGTTATTCTGAATACTGAATGGAGCTACTTTAGGGGCACGATGATAGAGAATCTTGCAAAAACAGGGTTTGCAGAGATAATTTCCGTTGAGTCTGCCGCAAATAATTATAACATTGAAGATTTCTCACAGCGTTATCCGTTCGTTAAGTTTATAATACCACTTGAGCCAGTTACTGACGGCGATTTGGTAAATATATCTATGGCGGAGGTGCAGACCGAGTACGTTCTTGTTATTCGTGACACCTTGAATTTTTCATCAGATTTGCTTACGCCAAGGCTTGCTTCTAATTTGACCGAGAATAAGCCTTATTGCGTTTCTCCGAGGCTTCTTTTACAGCAGAACACATCGTTTCCGATTATTTTCTCGCCTTCAGTGAATAAATTCGTTTTTACTGTTGACGGAACAGCGGTTGTTTCTGATGGGGTTCCTAATCTGTATCCGTATGATTATATTGGATTATATAATAGAAAAAAATTCATAGATTTGGGTGGTTTTGATTATACGATTACATCCAGCTATTGGCAGAACTTGGATTTGTCGTTCCGTGCATGGCTTTGGGGCGAACGCATTACTTTCTCAACGGCTTTCGTTCTTTCTTATGGTACAGAGATTCGACCAGAGGACACAAAGGCAAATCAGTCCTCGAACAGATTCTATTTGAAGAATCTTGCCCCAAAATACGTGCGGGATCATGGTTACCTCTCATATTCTTCATTCTGGATTTTTTTGCTCCGCTCTTCTTGCGGACTTTTTGAGGCTATGAACCAGTTCAAGGCTGCCCGTGCTTGGGTTGATAAGAATAAATACCGCTATAAGCTTGATGCTATTGATTTGGTTCAAAATTGGTATAAACTTCAAACGAAAAACGATTCAAAACAAAAAACGAATCTTGTAACAGAAAAGGGAGTATAAAATGACTATTGTTGCTGTTCAGTGCAGACTTTCTTCTACGAGACTTCCTGGTAAGGCTTTGCTTCCTCTTGGAGGAAAAACTGTTCTTGATTGGAATCTCGCTTCTATGAAAAAAGTTCCTGCCGATGATTATTATGTCGCAACAGATGAGGCTTCTGCCTCGGAACTTGCTCCTGTTTGTGAGCGAAACGGCTTTAAGCTCTTTGTTGGTCCATTGGAAGACGTTCTTGAGCGTTACTGCCTTCTTATAGAAAAAACTGGTGCCGATACTGTTGTCAGGGCTACGGCTGATAATCCGTTCTTGTTTTATGAAGCCGCATCATCTTTGGTGGAGCAGTTTAAACGCCGCAAAGAAACAGGTCGCTGTGATTATATTACTTACAAGGGACTTCCTCATGGTAGCGGCGTAGAGATTCTGGATGCCCGTTCCTTAAAAGAGGCTTGCCAGCTTACGTCCGATGCTTACGACCACGAGCATGTCGGACCTGCCTTGTACAATCATCCAGAGACTTACACGAGCATTATGATTCCTGCTCCTGCAGAATGGAATTATCCTAACTTGCGCACAACCATTGACACGCAGGCTGATTACAGGCGGGCTCTCGCAATTGTTCACTCTATTTCAGGAACTGCCCCTGTTGGCGAACCGTACACATATACCCAAATATTGGGAGCATTTGATAACGCAAACGTAAAATCTCCTGTGCTTTGTGTTCCTTGCACAAAAAAGGGCAAGGGGACTGGACATCTTAGACGATGCCTCTCTGTTGCTGTATCTATAGGAGCTGATGTCTATATCCCTGAGAATGCGGGGCTTGAAGAAATTGGCGAGCTTGTTGATGAAGCTGTTGAGAACGGGCTTGCAAGGTGGCAGATTGTGAGCAAGCTGCCACAAAAAGGCGATTACTCGCTTATTTTGACAGACGCTTTTACCCTTGAAAGGGACTTCGCTTCTCAGCTTGTTAAGCTTGCTAATGTCGTAGCGATAGATGAAGGCTCTTTGAATGCGGATTTATGTGACTGTTTGATAGATATAATTCCTTCTTATGGAATTGCGCGTCCTGCTAACATAAGCGACCCGTCTTTTGTCACTTTGCCAAAAAACAAGCGGGAGGCTCCTCGTCTTGCTTCCTATGATGATATAAAAAGCATTCTGGTTACTGTCGGCGGAGAAGATCCTGCCGACTTGGTTGTTCCAGCTTCGATTGCTTTTGCTTCTCTTGGAAAAAAAATTACTGCAATCGTACAGAATATAGAGGAATCAGAGTCTCGTGTGCCTTCGGAACTGAAGGAGAACATTACTTTTATTCAACCTGTGCATAATCTTAGGGAACAGCTTGCAAATTATGACGTTGTAATCTCTCACTATGGTTTTACGGCGTTTGAAGCCGTTGCCGCGGGATGCGGGGTTGCTCTTCTTGGAACAACCAGCTTGCATATACAGCTTGCTCAGAAGTATGGATTTGCTTGCCTTCCTACTTATTCGATAAATTCAGACAATGCAAAAGCAGTTTTAAGCAATGTTGCGGCACTTTATCCAGACTCGCCTTTCTCGAAGAATGATGCTGGCAGGAAAAACTTGGGCGAGTTCGTTAATATTGTCGCAAAAGGCCGCAGGTTCAACTGTCCTATATGCCAAAAAGCCCATGAGCCGTATGAGGATCCTATTGTTGCTCGTACTACGCTTCATACGTTCCGCCGTTGTCATTCATGCGGTATGTTGTATATGGCATGGACTTTCGATGCTGATGACACAAAGTACAATTCATCGTATTTCTTTGAGGACTACAAAAAACAGTACGGCAAGACATATCTTGACGACTTTAAGCAGATAAAATCGCAGTGTGTGCGCCGCACTTCTTTAGTTGACTTGATTTACAGGCGAGGGCACAAGCTCATTACGCCAACTGTGCTTGACGTAGGCTGTGCATTTGGTCCTTATCTTGATGCTGCGAATGATGCTGGCTGGCAGGTTTTTGGAACGGACGCTTCGAATGATGCTGTGAGTTATGTTCAGAACACATTGCATTATCCTGCAAGCTGTGCAAAATTCCCTGCTTTTGATCCAGCTGCAGAATTTGGAGTAAAAAAATTTGATGCAGTTACGATGTGGTATGTAATTGAGCATTTTCAGAACTTGGATTCAGTATTGCGAGCGGTTTCAAAAATTCTGAAAACTGGTGGCGTTTTTGCATTCTCGACTCCGTCTGCCTCTGGTGTCTCTGGCAGGTTCAATACGCAAGGGTTCTTCCAGAATTCTCCTGCTGATCATTATACACTTTGGGAGCCAAGTAGGGCTGCATCCATTTTGAAACGCTACGGCTTCAAGGTCGTGAAAATCGTTTCCACGGGACATCATCCTGAGCGATTCCCGACTCTAAGCGGCAAAAAGAATCATGCAAGCTTAAAGTGGGCGTTGTACTCTGCTGCGAGCCGTTTCTTTGGGCTTGGCGATACATTTGAGGTTTATTGCAAGAAGGAAAAGGATATTTTCCAGTAATGGGTTGAATTATGAAAAAAATAATGATTTTGGGTGCAGGTCTCATGCAAAAGCCTGCTATACTTGCTGCAAAACATCTTGGCTATGAGGCTGTGGTTGTTGACGCAAATCCGAATGCCGTGGCTGTTCCGTTGGCAGACCGCTTTGAGCCGATTGATTTGAAAGACAGGGATGGCTTGGCTGCTTTTGCTGACACTTTGAACAAAGACCCTGAGAATGGGCTTGCTGGCGTCTTTACAGCTGGAACTGATTTTTCTGCGAGCGTTGCGTTTGTTGCGGAACATTGCGGGCTTCCTGCTCATTCTTTTGATTCTTGCCTGAACGCAAGCGACAAAGCCCGTATGAGAGGTTGTTTTTCTAAAGACGGAGTGCCAAGCCCTAGCTTTAGAGAGATTGAGAAATCGCATATAAGTGAGATTGTTTCTGCTGCAGAGCAGGGAAATGTAGAATTCCCAAAAGTTGTAAAACCTTGCGATAATATGGGCGGGCGCGGCTGTCGCTTGGTACGCTCAAAAGAAGAGCTTTTGCCAGCATTGACGAATGCTGTTCAGAACTCTCGCACTTCTCGTGCAATCTTTGAAGATTACATGGAAGGTGCAGAATTCAGCATCGATTCCATTGTTTATAACGGAACTCTGACAATTACAGGTTTTGCGGACCGGCACATATTCTATCCGCCTTACTTCATCGAGATGGGACACTCGCTTCCATCTGCTGTTAACGACAAAATTAAGAACGAGCTTATTGCCACATTCGCCCTTGGAATAAAAGCTCTTGGTCTTACCTGTGGTGTTGCGAAGGCAGACATAAAATATACCAAGAATGGACCGATGATTGGCGAGATAGCTGCCAGACTTTCTGGAGGCTACATGAGTGGCTGGACATTCCCGTATTCTGCTGGTATGAATCTTACTGAGGAAGCCATGAAAATCGCAATCGGTAAGGAGCCTGATTATCTCTTGGCTAACAGAAAGTCCTTGCCGTGGGAGCCGCATGAATCTGTCCGTGGAAAAGAGCAACCGTTCGCTTTGTATGAGATTAAGAGCAACCTTGTTAGTGCAGAACGTGCTTGGCTCTCAATACCAGGAAAGGTTTCCGCGGTCTATGGGCTTGATAAAGCTGCTGGCGTTTACGGTGTGAACGACGTGCTTCCGCGTGTTACAAAGGCAGGGGATAAGGTTTCTTTCCCTCGTAATAATGTTGAAAAATGCGGTAATGTGATTGCAGTCGCACTTAATCGCGATAAAGCATATAAATCAGCTTCAGAAGCAGTTTCTTCAATTACGATTAGGCTGGAAGCTAATAATGAGGAGACCGAGAAATTCCTTTCTGGCATTGCGGAGTCTGATGAGGAAGGTTTTCCTCCGTCGGCGTTTACTCTTGCACCTGGAATTGATGGCGTTAAGACAAGTGTCGGAGCAGGAACCGTGATAAAAAAGAATGCCTCTGCTCTTGAGTCTTTGCCAGAAAGCCTTCAGCCACTTGCGGATTCTGTCATGGACTGGAATTATTGTACGTTGAGGAAAACATTGGAAAAATTTGATGAAATTTGTCCTGTTCACGAAGAGCTTGACGGAGCTTCTTTCTGGTCAGCGGTACTTCGTGGAGGCATTCAAGGGGCTTTGTACGTAGCCGATTGCGCCTCTTTGTCCTGATAGTGCACGATACAAAAGCCATTCTCTTTGGGAGGGTATTAAATGAGAAAATGGGTGCTTTTATTTCTTTTGCAATGTGTGATTTTTTCAGCTTTTCCCCAGCAAAAAGTGAATCTGCTTGAAGAGGCAGAAAAACTTGGGGCTGTTGTTTATTGGGACTCTTTGAGTGGAACTGGCTTGATAGAAAAGGACGGTCATCAAATTTCTTTTAGGGCAGGGGATTCATTTGTGCTGCATGATTTTAAGAATCTTGCGCTTACTGATTCTCCTGTTGTAAAAGATGGCATCGTCTATGTCTCAAACCAGTTCTTGGAGGATGCTTCTCTTTTTGTGCAGGAGGAGGAAGAGTCTGGCTATCGTGTTGGTGCGATTCTAATTGATCCTGGACATGGTGGAAAAGATCCTGGTGCTCAGGAAACTCATGTCATAAACGGAAAAAAAGTTACCGTTACAGAAAAGGAAATAAATCTCATCGTTGGCAAAATGCTGTATTCGCGGCTAAAATCGGCTTATCCGAACAAAAAAATCATAATGACACGTGATTCAGATGTGTTTCTGTCTTTGTCCGAGCGTACGGAAATTGCTAATTCTGTTAAGCTTGGCGAAAAGGAAGCTATACTGTATATTTCGATTCATGTCAATTCTTCTCTTGATAAAAAAGCGGCAGGATACGAAGCTTGGTATCTTTCTCCGGGCTACCGCAGATCTGTGCTCGAAAAGACCGAGGGGGTTGACAAAAATCTGTTCAATGTTCTGAACATAATGCTTGACGAAGAATATATGACAGAAAGCATACTCATTGCAAAATTCATCATGGATGGAATTCAGGCTCAGGTTGGAAATGCCGCGATTCGCAGGGATATTAAAGCTGAGGAGTGGTTTGTTATCCGAAATTCGAATATGCCGGCTGTTCTTGTCGAAGTAGGGTTCCTGACGAATGAGGCAGAAGCAAAGAATCTTGTTGACAATGCTTACTTGCAAAAGCTTTCTTTAGGAATATATAATGGTCTTGCAGCGTTTGTGACACATTTTGAACGCTCCAGAGGATTTACTGATACAAAATGAAATCAATAAAATTACCGAAAAAAACAGTTGCAATAATTGCTTTTTTGTTTGTCGCCGTGATTGTTTGTGCGACTATTCTTTCCGTTACGTCTCATTCGGGAGTGAAAAGGGTTTTCTATTTTCCTGCCATTGGAACAGAGAAGCTGGTTAAGGAAGTGCGATATATTCCTAAAAATCCTGTGCAGGGAGATGTAAGGCTTTATGTTGACGAGCTTCTGCTTGGCTCTCAGCTTCCAAGATTGCGCCCTCTTTTCTCTTTAGGAACGACAGTTTCTTTCTTTAGTCTCAATGACGGAATCCTTTATGTGGATTTGACGGATGATGTTATTCTGCAGAAATCAGATTCTCCAGATATTGAAGTTGGAATAAATCTTTTTGAGAAAAATATCAAAAAAAATTTCAAAAATATCGCTGAAATCAAGTTATTTATTGGCGGTAAAAGTGTTTATAAATATTCTGAAAAACAAAAAGAAAAGCGTTGACAAAAAAACAGTCTTGTAAGATACTAAATTATACAAGGCTACATCAATCGAGTTTAAAGGAGCTTCGAATGAAGAAAACTTTAGTTTTATCAGCAGCAGCAATGATGCTTGTTGGAGCAAGTGCTTTCGCTAAAGAATCGACACTTATTGACTTCACAAAATTGGATGCTGACATTGCAGTAAAAATGTCTGACAGTGATGATGGAAGTACACCAAACCAGAACAAACGAACTGTAATGGATTACAGTATCGCTGCAGGTGCTACTTACAGCCAGGAGCAGAAAGATCTTATGAAGACTTCTCTGTATCTTGGTGAATGGGAAGTTGAGCTCAACTCTTCAGCTCGCAATGTAACAAGCCTCGGTTTGTCACAGGTAAAAGCTGCTCAGGTTAGCGAGAATGCAAAAGTTCCATTTGCTGGAAGCAAAGTAATGGGCGTTCGCGTTGTATTCCCAGAAGGTGCTTTCAATGCTAATGCAAAGATCGTTCCTCCATTCACAATTCCTGCTTACGAGCCATATACAGAAGCTGATGATTCTGGAAACCGCCAGCCACAGACTGACGAGCAGAAAGCTTCAGGCCGCACACTTTTTGAGGCTGATGATGATGAATCTCCAGCTTACGGTATTGTAAAGAATGTTGGTACAATCAGATCTATTTCTGTAACAACTCTCGGTATGAACTTCCCACATGGTCTCTATGTTCTTCTTGGAGACACAGACGGAAATCACCGCCGCTACTTCATGGGTTACCTCGGATTTGATGGTTGGAAACAGCTCACATGGAACAACCCAGATTACATTTCAGAAGTTCGCACACGCGAAATTCGTGTATATCCAGTTTATCCACGTGGTCTTCCATTCGCTAAATTCGAAGGATTCCAGGTTACACGCGATGCAGCTCACGTAGGTGGAGACTTCATCGGATACTTCAAAGATGTAAAAATCATCTATGACAAAGCTGAGCTCACATCAGAGCGCGACATTGCTGATGAGGATCTTTGGGGAATCGTAACAAAGAAAGAAAAGGCTCGCCAGAATGCTGAGATGACACGTTTCGGTAACAAACAGGTTAACCGCTACATGGAACGCTCTAAGATGGCTACAGAGAAAGAGTTCACTTCTTCTTTGTCTACAGAGTCTTCTAACGCACAGTAATCGCTGATTAACCAGTAATTCTGAGTTAGATATATACCGCTTGCTTCGGCAAGCGGTTTTTTTATTTGCTTTCATATTAATTATATGTTATCATTTGTGTATGAATTCTAATTTCTTTTTATTTCCCAATAAAACAAAAATAAAGGAAAATTATGAAGCATATACTCCAATCTTGGCAGATATTCTTGAAAAGGTTGAAAACAAGCTTCGTAAAAACATAAAATTGGCTTCAATGCCTACTTACAAGTCTCGCGTAAAATCTTTTAATAGCTATTATAGCAAGGTTCTGCGCTTGAAGGCTGAGGAAGCTGAAAAGTCAGATTTTATTCCCTTGACAGACATGATGGGAATTCGTGTAATCTGTGCTTTTATTGAAGACTTGGCTGAGGTTGAGCAGCAGGTCAAAGACAATTTTATTGTGCGAGAAGTAGAATACAAAGGTGCTCAACAGAACTTCAGGGAATTTGGCTATGAATCCATTCATATTTTGATTGCAATTCCTGACGATTGTATGCCAAAAAAGCCGACTTTGCCCTTGCCAGAGTCTATTGTATGTGAGATACAGATAAGGACTATTCTGCAGGATGCATGGGCAGAGGTCGAACATGAGCTTATTTATAAAACTGAATTTACTCCGTTTGACTTGCCTCTAAAACGTAAGCTTGCTTCTATAAATGCAAGTTTGAGCCTTGCCGACATTATTTTTCAGGAGATACGAGATTATCAGAAAAATATGCAAGGTGAGGTAGAAGCTAGGCGAGCTTCATTCTATGACAAAGTTGATGATTTGACCCTTAATACATCTGTGGATGAAAAGCGGGCACCTTTGCAAAGATCAATCAGCAGGGTTTCTCCTTATGTGCGAGGAACTATAGACGATATGATTTTGCAGGCTTTGCAGGCTCACAATGACGGAGACTTTGAGCGTGCTATAGTTATTTATACAGAAATCCTTGATTCAAAGCCTGCGCCTGCTAATTCTGTCATGGCTGTCATTTACAAGCACCGTGGAATGGCGTTCTTTGCAGAGAACAAATACGAGGAATCACTGCAAGATTTTAAGAGCAGCGTAAAATACGATGAGAAGGGATTCCGTTCTTACTACTACATTGGTATTGTGTACAGTATTATGAACAAACATCAGGATGCTGTAGACGCATTCACTAAGTCGCTTTCTATCAATGAATTCCAGTCCCATACGCATTTTAGGCGGGCGGTCTCTTATTTTAAGCTTAACAATTATGATGAATCATTGGCTGACTTGAATGCTGCGCGTTCATTAGGTCTTGAAGATGAAGAATGTGAGGCTCTAAATAAAAAACTG
Organism: uncultured Spirochaetaceae bacterium; assembly: GCA_902803735.1. Lineage (GTDB taxonomy): Bacteria > Spirochaetota > Spirochaetia > Treponematales > Treponemataceae > Treponema_D. The sequence goes on along the minus strand of CADCRJ010000087.1, from coordinate 887 downwards.
GTTGAGAAATTCGGTATGAAAATGTAATATCTATAAAAAGCTTTTTTAGGAGTCAGTTTTATGGATGTTAATAGCCGTTTTTCTATCAGCGTGAAAATGGAGATTCGCCATAAAATTGACGAGGCAGACGGAAACGAAGTCTTTTTTGTCGGAAAAATTGATGATAAAGGCGTTGTTGTTTCCGTTCAAGTCGCAGCTCGTGGCACTTTGGATACAGTTCCTGTAAATGCCTCTAAGGCACGTGAATCTTCTGTATTAATTCACAATCATCCTTCGGGCGTGCTTTATCCATCGGATGCCGATTTGGCAGTTGCTTCTGACTGTTCTGATAAGGCTCAGGGATTTTATATAATAAATAACGACGTTTCTGATGTTTACGTCGTTATGGAGCCAATCAAGCCTGTTGTAATAAAAAAACTGGACTTAGATTTTACTTCCGGTTTTTTGTCAAAAAACGGTGCTTTTTCTAAAATTTCTCCGCACTACGAGGAACGACCAAGTCAGATTGCACTTGTAAAAAAAATAACAGAAGCCTTTAACAAGAATGCTATTGGTGTTTTTGAGGCAGGAACAGGGGTCGGCAAATCTTTTGCTTATTTGGTTCCTTCTATGCTGTGGGCAATTCAAAACAAAGAGCGTGTTGTTGTTTCGACTGGAACCATAAATCTTCAGCAGCAACTCTCAGAAAAAGACATTCCTCTTGCTGAGAAAATCCTTGGAAAAAAAATAAAATCAGTTCTTATCAAGGGACGGCAAAATTATCTTTGTCTCAGACGGTTGGCAGATGTTGCCTCGGACAGGGAGCTTTTTAGTGATGAAACGGAGCTTTTTGATAAGATTTTCGCATGGTCAAAGGAGACAAAAACTGGCAGCCGAACGGATTTGTC
>CADCRJ010000086.1 GCA_902803735.1 uncultured Spirochaetaceae bacterium | reverse complement strand
CCCTGCCGCTTGGCGGCGGGTGAGAATGAATATACCACACGCATTATTTTGTGTCAACTCTTTTTAAAAATTTTTTCGTTTTTTTTCACTTTTTTTTCTGACCTTCCCGCGGGGGCTTGTGGGATAAGGGTTTCAGGGGGGGTATTTTCTGGGAAAATCGCAAAATTCTGACTCACAAAGGCGGAAGCCCCTGAAAAGTTATAAAAGTTTAATGCGGAAACCCGAAAAAGCTCTCTTGAAGCTACGTTGCGAAAGCAACATTTCGCCCTACGACAAACTGCACGCACTTGCACGCCGTGCATGCAGTTTGTTTTTCCGGCTTGCCACAGCATTCGTTGATTCCTGCGTCACATCTAAAAACTCAAGCCCCTAGAATTCGCGGATAGCACAAGCTGGAAATTCGCTAGGCTTTAAGTCGTTGCCCCAATCATCACTTGAAAAAAAGACTTCGCATGAACACCTAATATCTGTACCATGTTGGGACGACGACCAGCAGAAGTAGGTGTCTGAATTAACAAATTTGTCTCCTCCAAGAGCTTCTCCAGCCACTTCTATATCAACCACCTTGCTCGTTCCACAACCGTTCTTGTAAACCTCATAAAGCTCCGCAAGACTCGGCAAATACCAGCCATTTTCATAATTAGTGCCGATAACGTTGCTTCCGCTTACATTCTTGTAGTTCTTTGCAAAATAGAAAGCAGGATATTTTGATTCATCATTTGTGTCATTCGATAGGCTATTCGCTGTAAGGAAAGTTGCAATCTGACTGAGGTTATCGCTCCCATTTCTGTCGGTCGCATTAATAAATGTGTAGTTAGATACGGTGCTATCAGGGTCATCAGGCATACATTGTATTGTAGTAATGTTTATATTGTATGCGTTCGCACTATTTGTACACCAGCAGAGATTTCTTCCGTGCTTCAAGCCCACGCCGAGTGTGCGCACTGTCGTCATATCGCTTCCGTTGTTCAGTCCTGTTCCCTTGTAGAAAATTAAAGCGATTGCTTTTTCTTTCATTTCATCAGTTATAGTCATTCCTGCAGTATACGGAGTTGCAGAGCCGTCAGAGAACACGATATCACCAACTTCTTTTGGCTCCGTATGTGCTTTTGTTCCGATTGGAGGTCTGTCATCATCGTTGAAAGCAGGCTCCTTTATCTCGCTAATGCCAACTGAAATTAATGTGGTCTCGCCGTCTGCCACGCGAACGTCGCCTTTCTTGCCGTAGCCTATCTTCTTGCCCTCGTAGCTGTAAGCATACACCTCAACGTCGTATACCCCTTCAAGAAGCTCGCCCGTATTCACGGTCTCGCCAGGCTTGCCTCGAATCACTACGTCGGTCATGCCAGACCTTGTGAACGATACTTCGTAATACTGGGTAAGTTCCTGTGCTGGTATCTGAGATTCCGTGTCCAAGCTTCTCTTGACCGCAGGCAGAACAAGGCTTATGCTCGCACCACCATTGCAGTCGCGGTCGTCCTCAAAAAGCTGCTTGCACGAAACAAACGCACAAAGAAAAACTAAAATAAATACTCCTAAAATTATGCTGCATAAAGATTTATACTTTTTGCCATCGTTGTAAATCTGACTCACTTTCTTTCCTTCGTTACTGTTTGTATTCAATTATAACGTGGTGTTACAGAGAAATCAAATTTACCGACAAAAAAAGCCAGTTTTCAACAGTAGATACCGTCAAAAACTGGCTAACATAAAGTCTTTTTATTTACTATTCAGTCAATTCCGCAATAGTAGGATAAGAAGCTATAGCACCTTTTTTCTGAACGCTTATTCCACAGTAGCGGTTTGAAAAAGCCAGCATTTTTTCAAGCTGGTCATCGGACATATTCCAAATCGTACTTGCAGTTATTTTCTGCTCACAAAGAGAATAAAGGAACGAACCTATGAAAGCATCGCCGGCGCCTGTAGTATCAATTGCCTTTACTTTCTCGCAAGGAGCAGAGGCTTTTGCTGCACGCGTAAAAGCCATAGCCCCATTTGCACCAGCAGTGTAAATCACAAGCTTTACATTTCCTGTAAAAAGCTTTGCAAGAGCCTGCTCTATTTCAGTCGTACCAGTGATAAAGTCTAGCTCCTCATCAGAAATCTTAAGAATATCCGCCATCGGGATAAATTCAAGAACTGCATTTCTTAAGTCCTCTTCACTACTCCATAAATTCTTACGCAAATTCGGGTCAAAACTGATAATCAAACCATTTTTACGGGCAGCCTCTATTGCCTTCTTGTGGGCTTCCTTCATAGGGAAATTCCCCAAAGACACAGAGCAAAAATGAAGGGCAAAACCATCTTTGAACCAAGAATCCTCAATGTAGTCGCTTTTATAAAGCATATCGGCACCAGGTTTTCGGTAAAAAACAAATTCCCTGTTTCCATTTGATTTTAGAGCAACGAAGGCAAGAGAAGTGTTTGCCTCATCGGTTCTTCTGATATAAGAGCAATCAATACCATAATCAGCAAGCTCTTTCTGAATTTTATCGCCGAACGGGTCAGCACCAAGCTGCGTAATTAAAGCAGAGTGTCCGCCGAGTTTTGTAAACGCACCGCATACATTAGCAGGAGCTCCGCCAACTTTAGGAATAAATCCGCTAACTTCGCTAATACCAACACCAGAATCTTCTGGTATAAAATCAATAAGAGCCTCACCTATAGCAAACAATGTGCTCATTTTGTACCTCCATATTCCAAACGGCAGCTGATTTTACGCCGTCAAAAGACAGCAACGCGCCGGTTTCCTCAACAGGATAATATCTTGAAGTAAAAACTTTTTCACCATTATTTACATAGATTTCAATTAAAGATTCGTCAACAATAAGTCGGATTGATTTTAATGTCTCCAATTCAGTCCGCCGAATTTTTCTGCCACAACCAGTCTCATTCAAAAATTCCAGCGACAAAGTACTGTTTTCAAAAGAAATTGAAAAATCCTCGTTGCAACGTATTTTTGCTATTGACGGAGAATCAAACTCGAACTCGCTGTCAAAGCAATAAGAATCAAGTTTTACAGAATTTTTCTGAATTGCGACAGCAGCTCTGCGAAGGCTCTCCAGTTCACGCACAGGGTTCTGTAAAATTTTGCCATTTTTTAGAGTCAGCTCACGGACAAGCGTAAGTGAATGCTGCCATCCCGATTCAACGGCTGGGTCATTGCCATACGGAGCATCGGGAACACCTGCCCAGCCAACTAGCAGCCGCCTGCCGTCCTTTGCAAGAAATGTCTGAGGTGCGTAGAAATCAAAACCTGTGTCCCATTCAACAAAACGGCTTTTATCAAAAACAGAGTTAAGCTCCTCGTCAGAAGACTCAAGCAAGCAATCCTTATCCAAGAGAACATATCCAGAATGATAAACGTTCTGGAATTTTTTATCCGAGAGAGGAATTCCCTGTGGACAAGCTGCAATGACGAATTTATCAGAAAGAGCAAAATAGTCAGGACATTCCAGCATATAACCAAAATCGTCAGCAGGCTTGAACAGTCTTGCAAAATTCCACTTTTTTTTGTCAGAAGAAGAAAAAAGAAGCAACGCTGCCTTGGAATCTCTGGTTCTAGCTCCCAAAAGCATATAATACGCACCGTTTTTCTTCCAAACCTTAGGGTCTCTTACATGGCAGCTAAGTTCCGCAGGATAATCCTTGTTCAGAAGGAGGGGGATTTTTTTTTCAAAAGCAACTCCGTCAGGGCTGTTCACATACAGAACGTTATGCCCGCGACCTTCGTTTATATAGTCAAAATTACCAGGATGCTTCACATTTCCTGTATAAAACAGCTCCATTGCTCCGTCATCAATAAAAGCACAGCCAGAGTAAACCCCGTCGCAATCAAATTCTGTATCAGGAGCAAGAGGTTCTCCCTTAAAGTTCCAATCGGTCAAATTTTCTGAAACATAGTGTCCCCAGTATTTTTTTCCACCCAAAGGGGTATCTGGCGAGTACTGAAAAAAGATGTGATACAAACCATTGAAAAAACAAGAGCCATTGGGGTCATTAAGCCACCCCACAGGCGGCATAATATGAAAATGATGGCGGTATCGTTTTAAATTCACAAAATCCTCCCAAAAAGCAAAATCAGGGCGAATGTCGAGTTTTAGAAACTGCGTTTCAAAAACTAAACATTCGCCCTATTAAAACCTATTTTTTAAGCTCAAAAACGCTGTCTTTCAAGGTTTTATTGCCAAGCTCTCCTATTTTGATGAACTCATAATCATCGCTATTAGCAACGATGAAAGGCGTAACAAGAGAATACCCTGCTTCCTTGATTTTTGCCATATCAAAAGAAATGAGCTTTTGACCAGCTTTCACGGAATCGCCTTCCTTGATATGAGCCTCAAAATACTTACCGCCAAGCTCAACAGTATTCACACCGATATGAATCAAGAATTCCACGCCGTTTGTAGCAGTAATTCCAACCGCATGCTTTGTGTCGAACAAAGTCTCAACAACGCCATCAGCAGGAGCATAAACAGCACCTTCCTCCGGAATAAAGGCAACGCCCTTACCCAATGTACCAGAAGCAAACGACTCGTCAGGAGTTTCTGAAAGAGCCACAGCTTTTCCATTCATAGGGCTTTTCACAGTAATAACAACAGGAGGGTCTTTATAAAGAGCCCAAGAGCAAACGAACGCCACCACAGTAGCAACAACGAATGTAAAGAGATAGCCAACAAAGCTTTCTGTCGTGATAAGGAATCCGAAAATACCAGTAACACCATTAGCTGTTGCGAATACCTTTGTAATTGATGCGACCAAGGCTCCTGCAGCACCACCGACCATACCAGCAATGAACGGTTTCATAAAACGAACGTTTACACCGAAAATTGCAGGTTCTGTAATTCCCATGAAAGCGGAAAGCGAAGCTGGAAGAGCCATAGACTTAATTTTTTTCTGCTTTGTCTTAACAGCAACGGCAAGAGCAGCCGCACCCTGAGCAACGTTAGAAGCAGTAGCCAAAGGCATCCAGATATTTTTGCCTGTCTCTGCGAGCATACCTAGCTCAATTGCGTTGTACATATGATGGACACCAGCAACGACAGTAGGTGCATACGCCGCTCCCATAAAGAACGAACCAATTCCGAACGGTATAGAGATAAGGAAGCCTGCAGCCCCAAGAACCCAAGTCTCAAGCAAAGCGAACACAGGTCCGATTACGGTCATCGTCAAAAAGCCTGTAATCAAAACTGTGCAAAGAGGCGTTACGAACAAATCGAACATCTCAGGAACAATCTTGTGGAATTTTTTCTCAATCGTTGACATAAGGAGAACAGCGACAACAACAGGGATAACGTGTCCCTGATAGCCTACGTTCTGAATATGCCAGAATCCCCAAGACCACAAATCAGCTGTCTGTGCACCGCCAGAAACAGCCCATGCGTTCACAAGACTCGGATGAATCATAATCATACCGATTACAGCGCCAAGGAACACATTTCCACCAAAGATTTTTGCAGCACTTACAGCAATAAGAATTGGCAAGAACGTAAGGGCTGTGTTCGAGAACATATCAAGCAAATGGAAAAAGTGAGAATCAGCCATTCCAGGGAACAATCTTGCGAGTCCCCCCAAAAGACCACACAAAAGACCTGTAGCAACAATAGCAGGAATAATAGGAACGAAAATATCTCCTAAAGTCTTTATTCCGCGTTTATACCAAGGAGCCTTTGCAGCAGCGGCTTTCTTAACATCCTCTTTTGTCGCAGAAGCATCTGTGCCGGCAAGTTTTACAAATTCCTCATAAACCTTGTTAACAGTTCCTGTCCCAAAAATAACCTGTAACTGACCAGCTGCCTCAAAGCATCCCTTTACTCCCTCAACTTCTTCGACAGCAGCTTTCTTAACTTTTGCATTATCAGCAACAACAAGTCTCAGTCTAGTCGCACAATGAGCTGCCGAGACAACATTTTGTGCTCCGCCAATGTTTTCAAGCACACCCTGAGCTGCCAATTTGTAATCCATGGATAACCTCCGTTTCATATAAAATTGTTTTCACAATTTCCAAATCGCTTTTACAATTCTCATGTATACAGTAAAATAGCCATAAAATTTGTAAATGTTACCTTAAAAGTTTAGTTTTTAGAGGTAACTTTGAAAATGAATAACGAGCTCTTTATGAAATCGTTCTCATATCGTATAAATTCATTATACGATACTAATTCTAAGTCGTAAAGTAAAAAATGATGAATTTTAATCATTTTTTTTCATTTTTGAACAAAAAAGGGTAAAAACATGACTATAAATGAAATTGCAGCCTTGGCAGGCGTATCAAGAGCAACTGTCTCTAGATACTTGAACAACGGTTATATCAGCAAAGAAAAAAAAGAGCGGCTCCGAATAATCATTGAAGAAACTGGCTACAGACCTGCAAGTTGCGCTCAAATGCTAAGAAGCAAAAAAACGCTCTGTATAGGCGTAATAATTCCAAAAATCAACTCGGACTCAATAGGTAAAATGGTTGCCGGGATTAGCAGAAAACTCTCAGAATCTGGCTACCAGCTTCTTCTCGCCTGCACTAACAACGATGAGAAAAAAGAGCTGAACTATTTGAACCTGTTCAAAGAAAACAACGTTGACGGAATAATACTTCTAGGAACGATTTTTACAGAGGAGCACAGGGAGATTCTGTCCATGATGTCAGTTCCTATTGTCGTTCTCGCACAAAACATACCTGGATGCTCATGCATTTACTCAGACGATTATCACGCGGCGTTTGAAATGGGGAAACTTCTTTGCAAAAAAGGAAAAAATTTTGCAATGGTTGGAGTAACAGAAAAAGACAGAGCCGCTGGTCTTCAGCGAAAAGCAGGATTCTTGGACGCACTCAAAGAATCAGGAAAAGAAACAAAAAATTTGCCAATTTATGTATCAGACTTCTCTCTTGAGTCAGGAAAAAAAGAGTGTAAAAAACTACTTTCTGAGCATCCGTACATAGACACAATTTTCTGTGCCACAGACACAATTGCGGTCGGAGCTTTGCTTGCAGCCAGAGAAGCAGGTCTAAAGGTGCCAGATGACATACAAATAGCAGGAATAGGAGACAACTCCTTGGGAGAAGTTTCTTATCCACCAATAACCACAGTACGTTTCTTTTACGATGAAGCTGGGTATCAGGCAGCAAATATGCTGTTAAAACACATCAAAACCCCAATGGGACCAGTAGAAGAGCAAATTCAGCTTAATTTTGAGCTTATTGAGCGAGATTCTACAAAATAAAACAAAAGCCAGAAATCAGATTGCATAAGAATCCTGATTTCTGGCTTTTATTAAGGCTATGCTCATATTTACTTTGACACATCCTTCAAAATACTGCCAAAGTTTTTCAGATAATCCACAAACGAAACATAGGCAAGAATAACACAAATAGCAAAGAACCCATAACCTATATACAAAACAACAGAAAGATTCAAATATTCAGCAAAGCCCAGCCTCTTTACGCTTTCGTGCGCAAGTGCAAAAAAACAGCTCGCAACATAAAAAACAGTCTTCAGCTTACCGCCTTTTCGAGCAGCAATAGCAGTTCCCTGCTTTGCAGCTATCATTCTCAAGAACATTTGGCTGAATTCACGGTACAAAATCAATACATAGAAAATAACCGGCATATATCCAGAAAACACAAAGCAAGTGAATGTAGACAGATGAAGGAAAACATCCGCAAAAGGATCGAACATCTTGCCAAAATCACTTACTTCTCCATGAGTTCGTGCGAAATGTCCATCAAAATAATCAGTCAGCTCCGCATAGGCAAGCAACGGAATCAAAAGACAAACAGATGCTATTGAAATAAAACTGGAAGGTCCTGATTTTAACCAAACAGGAATAAAATATAAGATAAAAAAAACAGGTGCTAAAATTATTCTGCATAAAGTAAATTTATTTGACGTCTTCATTTTCTTTAGTATCGTTAGAGATAAAAAAAAAGTCAAGGAAAAACAAATTTCTATCCAAGCCTGAAATAAAAAAAATATAAGAATTTTTCATTGAAACAAAATATTGAAAAATGGCCGAAAAACCGCTACAAATCTCGAACCAAGAGAATTGAGCAATCGTCCAAACTTTGATTTACATGGATGCTGAACAAAGCTGGATATTGCTTTAGCTTAGGAATTTCAATCGGAACATAATCAATTTTTCTCAACAGCCATGAATTATAAAGCCTTACAAATTTCTGCAAAGGCTCTGGAATATGCAATTTTACAGAGAACTTATCAAGACCCTCATAATCAAAAAATAAATTTAAGTTATCATTATAAAATTTAGTTTTTGAAACAACAAAAAAGGAGCAATAAAAACGATTTGCAGGAAGCAAAAGTTTAACAGGCAGCTGACAAACTTCAGCAAGAATAATGTATTCATCACAATCTTGAACGGCAACCGTAGAAGCCCCCGCTTCAATCGAATCTTTGCTTACAGTAACAGGAACAAGCCCACTGCTGTAGTCAAAAAAACTTTTTACAACCCAGTTACTATAAACGGTAAGAAGTACAAAACAAAAAAGAACTGGCATAATTAATATTTTCCAAAAGGCAGAAAACACAAAACCAGCTGCAAACAAAATCAAAAAATAGAAAACATCCCCTCTAAAAACATTTACCATTGACTCAGGCTTAAAGAACAATAAAAGCGTCGCAATTAAAACAACAAAACACGAAAGACAAATGCAGCCAATAGAAAAACGGCAGTCATTTATTTCTTTTTTTGCGAAAAATCTAAAGACGATACATAAAAAGCAATTTATCGCTATTCCACAAAAAAAAGTTGATAATCCCAAAAAAAGCGCGTCAGAAAATCTCATTGAGGATAAGCCTTAAAATCTTGAACAACATTTATAGCTGACTCAATTTTATACTGAGGCAATTCACACGAAGCTATTATCAAAGCTCTTTCTACAACAGCAGCAGATTCTGCAACGCCGTGCAACATAATTCTGTCACCATCAATTGATGTGCGGAGAAAATTAATGTTCAGCCGATAGTCAAAGACAAGCATATTTACAATACGCTGGCAAATCAGAAGCTCGTCCAAAAGCTTCATGCCGGCATATTCCTTTTCTTCAGTAATAAGCCTAGAAAGTCCCTGCGCAATGATTTCTGTAATCGCATCTATGTCAAGAAGCCCTGAATTAAGAACAAGATGAAACTGAGAGTAATCTTTTATATCAAAATTGAAAAAACTTTTATAAAATCCGGCTCTGTTTGCATCACTTTCGGCAACACGTTTTAACGCAGCTTTTTCATCCCAATTTTTTTCCGCCATAAGCCGCTTTATTCGTATAGAATCCTCTGAAATAAAACGACATGAAATGTGATTCGGCAAACTTTTTAGGATTATCGAAGCACCGCGTCCAATCAAAATACAGTTATTATCAGAAGCAGCTTCTAGAATAGCAGTCTGGAGGCAATCCAAATATTCATCCCTATTCTTTGCAAGGGAGGCAAAAAATCCAGGCTTGCGCTCATCATACTTTGCAATTTTCTCAGCAGGAAAGCCCAGCTCGACAATACGCTTCTCTATGTCCCTACGACAAATAAATCGATAACCAATCTTGTTTGCAAGAGCAGCACAAATTTCATCACCCAAAGAAGCAACTTGCCTAGAAACAGTAAGAATTGCCATAAAATGCCTCCTTACTTAAATTTAACATCTATCTTATAATAAAAGCAATAGAAAAATTTAAAAGTAAGCTTATGGAGAAAAATATGAGACAAAACAATCTTGAATGGCAGGAGACAGATATAAAAGAACTTTTAAAGACACCTGTAATGATAATAAATCAGACAACAGCAATTTCACCTACTGGCGAGGAAGGCAACTACATCGTAAACACTGCTCCAGACTGGGCTATTGTAATCGCCGAAATTAACGGAAATTTTCTTATGGTAAAACAGTGGAGACATGGCGAACAATCTGTCAGCACGGAATTTCCAGGAGGTGTAATCGAAAAGGGAGAAAGCCCTGAGCAAGCCGCAGCACGAGAACTAAGAGAAGAAACAGGATATGAGGCTAAGCAATTAATTAATCTTGGAAAAATGAATCCGAATCCTGCCTTAATGAGGAATCATGTACATTTTTTTGCAGCAAAAGAATTGATAAAGGTTGGCTCGCAAGAATTGGACAAAGACGAATTCGTTGATTATTTTGAAGTACCAAAAGCAGATGTCTACAAAAACATGGGAAATACAGATTACCCCCATGCATTAATGGCAGCAGCCTTATTGAGGTATAAAATTAATGAGGAATGAAACAAACCGTGTCACAGGCATAAAGTCTACTTACGACACGGCTTCACCCCAACCATACGAAAAAAACTTGAGCAGAACAAAGAACTCTGCCCAAGTTTTAATTACGAATTAATTCTAGCGATTTGCAGAATATCCATCATATTTTATAGATGGGTCATAAACACCTTCGCGGTACTCACCTGTAATACTAGGAATTTCCATTTTCATACCAGGGAGAATAATGTTTGGGTTGCTTGGATCAGGCATCTTTGATTTATTTGCCTGATAAAGGTTTTCCCACAAGCGAGGGTTATTATAAACATAAGAACGTCCAGCAATGTTCCAATAGCAGTCTTTTGAGTCAGCCCATGGACGAACGACATAGTACTTTGGAAGAGCGTTAACACTACGAACATCAGCAAGTGCATCAAGGACCTGCTGTGCATACTTCTCAGCAGACTCATAGTCTTCCTTGTTGTATGCTTCCAATGCATTTGCATAAGCTTTTTCAGCAACAGAATATGCCATAGGGAAGTTTTTCTCAGCATCATTTTTCTTTGCATAATCAAGCTTCTGTTTTGCACGTTTCATAATAGAATCTGCATATCCCTTTGCAGCCATGCTTTTAATAAAAGCCTGTGAAAGAGCAGCATTTTCCTCTGCTTTCTGAGCATATTCAATTGAAAGATCGTACTCACCAGCATCAAGAGCCTGCTGTGACTTCTTTGAGTACTCATTTGCCAATTTCTGATATGTATTGTCTTTATAGCTTATTGCAAACATCATTGACGAAAGCAAAAAAGCCGCTGCAGAAACAAGAACTCTCTTCATTATTTTGCCTCCTGTGAAACTTCATCAACTGCAATTGCTGCGGCAGCTTCTTTTTTAGCTGTCTCTGCGGTTGCACCAGACTCAACGTCAATAACGGCATCCTCAGGATTAGCAAACTTTTCTTCTGAAAGAAGAACTGCGTCTTCAGATTCGATACCAGCAACCTTTGTTGTAAGTGGATCAGACTTATCAGCTTCAGCAGCTGTTGATGCAGCTTCTGCAACCTTCTGCTTAGCACGATCCAAAGCAGCCTGAGCTGCAGCACGGTTCTGTTTTACAGTTTCATACAAATCGTTAAAGATTTCTTTTGCAGATTTATAATCTTCGTAAGCACCCTCAATGTTAAGAGTTACATAAGCAGAATCTGCCTTTTTGAACAAGTCAGAAGCCTTTTTATACTCGGTCTTTTTTGCAACGCCGGCTTTTACGCTATCAGCGTTTTTCTTTGCTTCAAGGGCAGCCTTGCGCTCACGACCTGCCATTGCAGTAAGTCCCTTGTTTACGATTACATTGTAAGCACCATAAGCAAGCTCTGCCTGTGCAAGAAGCTCTGCGCCAGAAGAAGAAGAGTCCATAGACTCGTACTTAGCAAGGGCTTCTGTACCTTTGTCATAAGCTTTCTTATCATAAGTAGAAGGATCCATACCCTCTATTTTTGCTTTCATAGCCTTTGCTTTTGAAGCTTTTTCCATTGACTTGTAGCGAGCAACCAAATCAGCAAGCTGAGCCGAATTGTCTGCATCTCTGTTAGCCTCAACAGCTGCTTTCAGTTCTTTATAAGACTTCTCTGTATCAGCAAAAAGCTGTGGGAAGTTATTCTCTGCACCAGCCTCAATTGCGGCTTTGCGAGCATTCTCAACCTCTGCAAGCATTTTTTCTGATGCAGTTGGCTCTTCAGCTTCCCGTGAAACAGGAGCAGGTTCTTCTGCTTTTGGAGTAGAACCACAGCCAATCAAATAAAATACTGAAAAAATACTAAATAATACACCTAAATATTTGAGTTTCAATTTTTTCCTCCTTTTTTCTTATCGGCGAATTAAAAAACATATTAATTATAATTAATAAACATCTTGCAGACAATATAGTTAATATAAAAATAAGTTTTCTTTGAAAGATAATCGTGATAAACTAAAAATTATCTCTAAAATCTTTAATTTTGTAGGAGAAAAAGTATGACCGAGGAATTTTCATTTGAATTTGCAGGGGAACACAATGTCATATCAGAAGGAAAAAATGGGTGGAAATTAGAGCTGAACAAAATTTCCTGGAATGGAAGAGCTCCGAAATATGATATACGAAGCTGGTCAGAAGACCACAAAAAAATGGGTAAAGGCATAACTTTAACCGATGATGAGCTGAAAAGCCTGAAAAATCTGTTAAACCAGATAGAACTAGGCTAATCGCTAAAAATCGGTTTCATATTTAGAGCAGGAAACACCTTTCTTTATAATAATCTCATATAGCAAAAGATAGAGATATGTTGTCTGAAGGTTGTTTCCTGTCGAACGAATCAACATATCAGTCTCAGAAAGCAACGCAAGAATCGAAGTTACTTGAGCAAAATTCCAGATTCGGGCTGCCTTGGAGTATTGGGCTCTAACAAGTTTTCCTGCAAAGCCGTTCGTACGGAGGACAAAATCATCAGGATACGGATTTTCAAAATGAACCGTATGCCATGTTGAAAGACGTCTAAAGCAAGACGTAAGCCCCGCAAGGAGCATAACAGAGTTAGACCCCTTTGAAAGCAGTATCTTCTGTAAAATCAGCAAGGAATTTTCAAAACGGCGGTTCGGCTCAACACTAGAATCCGTCATGCTGTCAAACAAGGTAAAAGCAGACTCCTCCCTATTATGCGCAAGGATTTGCTCTACATCCTGAGCCGTAACAGAGTGCCCCTTTGGAAAACAAACAAAAAAACGGCTGCACTCGGAACGCATCGCTTCCGTATTGTTCTCAACCATATCAAGGATTAAATCTACAGCTTCTCCCGTTATTGACAAGCCATTTTTTCTGAAAAAGCTTTGCAACCATTCCTCTTTTTTGTCTTCAAACATCTCAAAAAAGAGTTTTTTATTCTCCTTTGGAACAAGTTTTTCCAGTTTTGAATCAACGGAATTCTCATCAGAAACAAGAATCAAGACAGAAGAATCCTTTGGAGTCCCATTTTTTTTGTCAGGAGTTACCGATGCAACCCACTCGCCAATCATCTCGATGTCTTCTTTTTTCTTTATCAGCTCTGCCTGCCGCAAAACAATACAAGTAGCTGGAATAAAAAGAGAATCCGTTCTGAGCTGCGTAACGATATCAGAAATCTTTACGTCAGAGGCATAAAAGAGAAAATCATCGCTTGAGCCATATTTTTTCTTGAGAGCTTTCTTTACAGAGTCAACCTGAGCATTTCGTTCTCCAAATTCAGGACCTGTAAACAAATAAACAGGAGCAGACATATCTATCAGTACCCACGCAAAACAGAAACCAGCACGCCCTTTATATCAACATTCTGCAAAGACAATGGTTTGTAATCAGGATTTTCAGACAAAAGAAGCACCCTGTCATCCTCTTTGCGGAATCGCCGAAGCATAACAGCAGAATCAACGACAGCGATGACAATCTGCCCGTCTGAAGCTGTCTGGACAGGCTCGCAGATTGCAATATCACCGTCGAGAATACCAGCCCCGCTCAAACTTGCCCCAACCACCTTAAAGGCAAAATAGGAGTGGCCCGTATGAACGAAAGGCTCTGAAAGGGTTATGCTGTTCACGACATTTTTTTTGCTAAGAAAATTATCCGCATCAACAATGGAACCAAGTACTGGAACCGAAACAACAAAAGAAGAATTCTTCCTAAACTCACTGGACACGCTCAATGAACGTGCACGTTTTTGAAGCTGAGCCAAAAATCCTTTTTTTTGAAGCGCGGTAATATGATCTTGGATAGCTTTCAAAGAAATTCCAAAATGCCTGCTTACCTCGCGCACCGTAGGAGGAAATCCCTGCTCTTCTGTAAAAACAGATATATAATCAAGGACTTCTTTCTGCCGTGCTGTAAGACCCTTCATCTAGTCCTCCTCGAACTTTGACTCAAAAAGCTGGAATATCTCTTCTACAGCCTGCTTTTCGTCAGGACCGTCAGCCCTTAATTTAAGGATTGTATTGTAACCAGCTGCCATAGTAATTACACCCATTATAGACTTAGCGTTTACTACCGTAGAATCTTTCTCTATGGAAATTTCAGCAGTAAATTTATTGGCTGTCTGAGAAATCAAAGCAGCAGGACGAGCATGAATGCCTGCGCGATTATGAACTGTAAGCAACTTTTCTGTCATAACAACATCCTTATATATAAGATTTTGCGGTACAAAAGCACCTTTTAATAATAATCATCGCCACTATAATAAGCGGATTGAGCCTCACCCGTCTCAATCCATCTCAAAATATTCTGGTTGAAATCTTTTGTAGAGTCATATCCCTTTTGCTTCAACCTCTCGTTCATTGCAGCAGCCTCTATGATAATAGGCAGGTTGCGACCTGGACGAACAGGAATCTCAATGGAAGGAACCTTGACCCCAAGAAAATCAACAGATTTACGTTCTGTTCCGACCCTGTCATAAACCTTGCCAGAATCCCACTCAGCAAGCTCTATAACAAGCTGAATCTCCTTTTGCTCCCGTATCGAGCCGACACCATACATCTGAGCGACATTGATTATGCCTAAGCCACGAATTTCCATGTGATGGCTTATCAGGGAATTTGCACCCTGCCCCAGCACAGAATTTCCATTAACGCAGCGAACCTCTACAATGTCATCAGCAACAAGCCTGTGTCCACGCTCAACAAGCTCCAGAGCACATTCAGACTTACCTACGCCAGAATGACCAACCATAAGGATTCCGACACCGTATACCTCTACCAATACGCCATGCATTGTCTTTTTAGGAGCAAAAACATTAGCGAACAATCGAAGCAGGCGCAACGAGAATTCTGTAGTATCAAGACTTGTCTGAAGAACGGAACAATGAAAATCCTCTGCAACGGAAATAAAATCATCATTTGGCTTGTTACCGTTGGTAAAAACAACACATGGAATATCAAAAGAAAACATTTTCCGTATTGTATCAACTTTGTTTTCCGCATACAGATTTTCCAAGAATGCGACTTCTTGTCGCCCAAATAATTGGACACAATCAGAAGCAAACGAGTCATAAAAACCTGCCAACGCAATGCCAGGATGATTCACATCAGGGATTTTTATCTGCTTTGAAAGCCCCTTCCTTCCTCCAAGACATTTTAAATTCAATGAATCACGTCCAAAAAGCTCTTTTTCAAGCAAATCAAGGACGGTAAAAGGTTTCTCAGCCATACTTTTACTATACACATAAAAAGAAGTTATGACAAGTTTTTAAAATGTAGGCAACCGATTTCTTTTTATCTGTTTCTAAAAAAAATCGGCTGCCATTTTGACAGCCGAAATTCTATAAAACGTCAGTTTTTATTTTTTTTCCTGAACGCGGTCTTTCTCTT
>CADCRJ010000085.1 GCA_902803735.1 uncultured Spirochaetaceae bacterium | reverse complement strand
TTTTGGCGGAAATCAGGCGGCTGTCTGCGTGCTGGACGAGTGGATTTCTGACTCACTCATGCAGAACATCGCAAAGGAAAACAATTTTTCCGAGACTGCATTTACCGTAAAAGAGGGTGATAAATATCACCTTCGATGGTTCACTCCTGCCGCAGAAATTGATTTTTGCGGACACGCAACTCTTGGAACGGCTTTTGTCCTCTTCAATTTTTATGAAAAGGCTGCGGACAAAATCACTTTTAAAACTCAGGTCAGTGAGCTTACCGTTGAAAAACAGGGAGAGCTTTTCAAAATGAACTTCCCGGCTTACCGCTGCAAGAAAATCGAAGTGACGGATAAGATGGAAGAAGCGCTCGGCCTTCGTCCAAAGGAAGCCTACATTGACCGCGACCTTCTGCTGGTTTTGGAAAATGCAGAGCAGGTTCGAAATCTCAAACCAAATCAGGAAAAGCTAAAGGAACTCGATGGCCTTTGTATAGCCGTAACCGCTCCTAGCGACACCACAGAATATGACAGCGTGAGCCGTGTCTTCTGCCCGGAGCTTGGCTTAATGGAGGACCCGGTGACAGGAAGCAGCCACTGCATGATTGCTCCTTATTGGTGCGACCGGCTTGGAAAAGAAAAGCTTGTCTGCTATCAGGCTTCCGAGCGGACTGGCGTATTGTATGCCGAGCGAAAGGGAAAGAGAATCATCCTGTCAGGCAAGGCTGTTTTGTATTCAGAAGGTAATATTCTGTATGAAATAGAACACAAAGGAAGAGAATCAAAATGAACTATAAAACTATCAATCAGGAAACATATTACAGGAAAGGCGTCTTTCGGCACTTTATGGAAGACTGCCGCTGTTCAACGTCAATGACGGCACGCCTTGACGTTACAAAACTCGTTGCATATTCAAAAAGGGCTGGAACAAAGTTCTACATCAACTTTTTGTACATTCTTTCAAAGGTTCTCAATTCACGTGATGATTACAAAATGGCTTATTTATGGGAATCAAAGCAGCTCATCTGTTACGACCAGATAAATCCGATTCAGTATGTTTTTCACGAGGACACCGAAACTTGCACGCCGGTCTACACTACGTATTATGAGGACTACAAGCGTTTTTACACGGATGCCCTCGCAGACGTAGAGCGGGCAAAGCTGACTCGCGAATACGGACTTGATTCCTCAAATCACCCGAACTGGTTTGACGCTTCCTACATCTCGTGGCTTTCTTATGATTCTCTGAACATCGAGCTTCCCGACGGCTATCCGTATTTTCTTCCAATCGTGAACTGGGGAAAGTACCGCGAAGAAAACGGACGGCTTATGATGCCAGTTTCGGTGCGGCTCAATCATGCCGTGGCGGACGGCTATCTGATTGCCAAAGTTTTCAAGCTTCTTGAAGAAGCGATTGCGGCTTTTGAAATGGAGAACTTAACAGATGCTGATAAAAAAACTTGCTAAAACAGAGATTCCAGAAGCTCATTCCCTTGCTTGGAAGGTTTTTATTGAATACGAGTCGCCAGATTATTCTGCCGAGGGCACAGAGTCCTTCCGAAAGACACTTCTTGACCCTGTATATTTAAGCGGCTTGGAGTATTACGGAGCTTTTGAAGAAAGCAAACTTGTTGCAATCTGCGCCATAAGGGTAGAAAAGCGCCACATCTGCTTTATGTTTGTGGAAGGAAGCTATCACAGGCGAGGCATTGGAAGCCGTTTGATTCGCCATGTACTGAACGAATACAAGGGCGAGACAGTTACGCTCAATTCCTCTCCATACGGTCTGCCGTTTTATAAGGCGATTGGCTTCGTTCCGACAGAAGAAGAAAAAACAATCGACGGAATCCGCTTTACGCCCATGAAATACTCAGAAAAATAGGGGTAAATCATTCACAGAGACTTTAGATTTCTCTCCAAATTTTCAAAGGATATCCTGTCTGCAATAGGGCGTCGCTTTATCTTCGTTGCCACAGGACCTGATTTATTTTACTGTAGGTCTAAAAATATTTTCCTGTAGGGCCAAATGTATTTTACTGCACGACCTAAAAGATTCTTCTGAAGGACGTGAAAGATTGATTATACTTTCGGTGAATATTTTGTATATCATGGTGTGAAGTGAGTACCATGGTCTCTTTTTTTTGCTTTAGACACGCTACATCCTAAAATTTTCTCCCATTTTCTCTATAAAAGAAGCTTATAAACTTGACGGATTGACAGATGTTCTAGAGTGTGTTGAGGTTAAGGAATGAAATTGATTGTGAAGACTGTCAAAGAGCTTGGTGTGACCGAAGAATATGGTGAGTCAATGAAGGAAATTGATATAGGTCTTTATTACAAAAAAATGTCATTTAACAATCCTGTCTTAATTTGTAAAATGTTCAGTAATTGGGATAAGTTGAAAGATCTTGATGAAGAAGGGCTTTATGCCCTGAAGTCAATGAATGGAATGGATAAAAATGATTTTGAACAGTTAAAAGCCATATACTATATGGAAAGACCTCATGCTCATCATGCGTTGTATAAAAATTGGAATGAAATGGTAAAAGAAGCTCAAGACATCCTTTGGGAATACGACATAGACCCATTTGTTGGACTTGAGAACCTGTGCTGGGCACCGAATATTAAGGGACAGCATTCCACTAAGCATGTTAAAGATATAATAGAGGGATTGAAGAAGATAAAAGATAGAAGGTGGACGTATGAGAAAACGAGAAAAGCAATAATTAGAAAATTAAATAGATATAAAGAATCGGCTTCAAGCTTTGAAAAATTGATTAATTAGGGGTAAGTAGATGGATATAAAAATAGTACAAAAAATGTTAGATGCAATATCAAGCAATGATTTGGAATGTATAAAAAATTTAGTTTTTAAAAAGGACTTTAATATAAATGAAAAAACCGTTATGGGAACTTTTTTACAAGCCGCAATATGTGAGAAGAATGATGAGATTGCGATTTTTCTTATCGAAGAAGGAATAGATATTAATTGTATAGCTGGTGTGACGAAAAGTTCAGCCTTGACAGATGCAGTTTTCATGAATAACAAGAAAATTGTTGCAATATTATGTGAAAACGGAGCAAAACTTGATGTTACAACAACAAAAAACAACCCACTGTTTTTTGCAATATCAGGACGCAAAGTAGAAATAGCAAAATACTTGATAGACGCAGGAATCGATATTTATGCGACA
>CADCRJ010000084.1 GCA_902803735.1 uncultured Spirochaetaceae bacterium | reverse complement strand
AATCTGCACAAGCGAAGCGCGGAAGCCTTTTTTTCGGGATGGGTTCCCGCTGGGAGTTGCTTTCTGCGTATTTTACTTTTTGAAACTCGACATACGACCTTTTATTTATCAAAAAGGAGAAACAGTATGGAATTGAAAGGTTCTAAAACAGAAGCAAATCTTAAGATTGCTTTTGCAGGGGAGTCAGAGGCTCGTAACAAGTACACATGGTTTGCAAGCAAAGCCAAAAAGGATGGTTTTGAGCAAATAGCACGCATTTTTGAAGAGACCGCCGCAAATGAAAAAGAGCACGCAAAGCTTTGGTACAAGCTTTTGACAGGCGGAGTAAAAAGCACGGCAGAAAATCTTGCAGATGCAGCAGCTGGTGAAAACGCAGAGTGGACAGATATGTACGCTGAATTCGCAAAAACAGCCCGCGCCGAGGGATTTGAAGATATCGCAAAGCAATTTGAGGGCGTTGCCGCAATTGAAAAGGCACACGAAGAGCGTTACCGCAAGCTTTTGGATAATGTTACTAAAGAGCGTGTTTTCAGCAAGGACGGAGACGTTATCTGGCAGTGCTCTAACTGCGGGCACATTTGTGTTGGAAAGAAGGCTCCTGATGTATGCCCTGTCTGCAAGCATCCGAAGTCGTATTTTGAAGTAAAAGCTGAGAATTATTAAAAAAGACCCCTAATACGATAAAAAAGCCCACGGAACCACCGTTTCGTGGGCTTTCTAATTTCATTTTTCTGTTATCAGTTCAGTATTTGCAATAATCGAGTTGTCGGTGCGTTCAAGAGATTTCTCAGCACCTTTCTGTATACATCCAGTCAATAAAACAACTAATGCGGATGTATAGATAAGGACTCTAAGCATACGAACTCCTTCTATACGGTAATCTCCAAAATCTCCAAGTTGCATTATAATGATTTTTCTCAAGTTTTCAACTTAAAGTTTTGTTATTAACACAATTTCTAGAAGAACTTATCTTTTATTCCTATTACAAAAATGAACAAAATTATAAGTGGAAGCAGAAATGTTGAATATAACCTGAGCCAAGACGGTATTTTTACACCATTTCCTGTGTCAGCCTCTTTCTTAAATGCTTTCCATCCCCAGCCGCTTTTTGACACACAAAACAACAGATAGAGCAAAGAGCCGAGCGGAAGCATCACGTTGGATACGATAAAGTCTTCCAAGTCAAGGAACGAAGAATCGCCTCCAAGCGGGTGAATATTCGATAGGACATTGAATCCCAACGCACATGGAAGAGATAAAAGAATCATAAGCACGATATTTATGTACGCGCCTTTTTTTCGGGAGCATCCCGTCAAATCCATACAGCAAGAAAGGATTGTCTCAAAAACTGCTATGACTGTAGAAAAAGCAGCAAAAGCCATAAAGAGGAAGAACAAGCTTCCCCAAAGTCTTCCCAATACCATGTGATTGAAAATGTTCGGAAGAGTAATAAATATCAAGTTTGGACCACTGTCTGCTTTTACGCCGAACGAAGCGCAAGCCGGAAATATGATAAGACCCGCAAAAATTGCAACCATAGTATCAAGACCCGCAACGCGCAAAGACTCTCCAAAAAGAGTGTGCTCCCTGCCAATGTAACTACCAAAGATTGCGATGGAACCAATTCCCAAGCTCAATGTGAAGAATGACTGGTTCATGGCGGCAACAATCGTAGCGCCGATTCCAACTTCCTTCATGCGGTTAAAATCAGGCAGCAAGTAGAATTTAAGACCTTCTGTCGCATTTGGCAAAGTTATGCTCTTTATTGCAAGAAGCACAATCAAGCCAAAAAGGGCGAGCATCATGTTTTTTGTAATTTTCTCAACGCCTGCCTGCAAGCCTATAGAACAAACCAAAAAACCAATGATTACGACCACTACCATCCAGAAAACAAGGGCAAACGGCTGTCCAAGCATAGCCCCGAACAACGAATTTATATGCTCTACATCCTGCCCTACAAAACTGCCCTTTGCGCTGAGATAAAAATAATGAAGCATCCAGCCTGTTACAGTCGTGTAGAACATCATAAGGATGTAGTTGCCAATCATAGCAACATATCCCTGCAAATGCCAGTAATGACCATTTTTCTGAAGCTGCTTAAAACCAAGCAACGGACTTTTGCGGCTAGCCCTACCAACCGCAAATTCCATTGTCATGAGCGGAACGCCCATTGCAATCAAAAAGAACAAATATATCAATACGAAGGCTCCGCCCCCGTATAAACCTGTGATATAAGGAAACTTCCAGACATTTCCAATACCGATTGCACAACCGGCAGAAATCAGAAGGAATCCTAAACGTGAACCAAATGTTTCTCTATTTTCCATAATTTACTCAGTATATAACAAAACCGAGCAAATGAAAATCAAAAAAAATAGCTAATGCGAGTAAGAACTGTAATCTTGCACTACTTTTATGTCTGACTTTATCTTATAAGAAGAAAGCTCAAGCGATGCTATTTTTAAGGCTCTCTCAACAACAGCAGAAGACTCTGCTATGCCGTGCAAAGTTATCGTGTCATCTTCGACTGTCGCGCTCAGGGAATTTATCGCAAGCCCGTAATTGATAGCAATAAAGTTCACTATACACTGGCAAAGACAAATATCCTCCAGCTGAGTCTGCCCCTCTCGCACAATCTCATCGGACATAGATATTGCAAGATTGCACAAAATCTTTGCACACGTGTCTACCGAGAGCATTCCTGTGTTCAGAACAAAATGGTAGATAGACGGCTCAGATACATCACAGCCAAAGAAATTCTTATAAAATCCCTGCTGATGGGCATCTGATGTATTAATCCGCTTGATAGCGGCTTTCTCGCCGTCAAGACAAGTTTTTGACAGCACGTACTCAATTCTGTGCGGCATATCCGTTACAATTCTTGCCGAAATATGATGCGCAATATTCCTTAATATGGACGAAGCTCCTCGTCCAACAAAAATGCAGTTGTCCGAACGTGCAAAGTTCAGTATCGCAGAACGAAGCAGCTGAAGATACTCGTCACGGTCTTTTGACAGATTCATCAAGAATCCGGGCTTTTTTTCATCAAATTTTGCGAACTGCGCAGCCGTAAAACCTTTTTTCTCAAGGACAGCCTCTATGTCCTTACGGGTAATAATGCGGTAATTGAGCTTCTCGGCAATTTTGTCGCAAAGCTCATTACCACAAGAACCTAGCTGTCGAGATATTGTTATAATTGCCATTTTTTGTTAAAAAGTTCTCCTTGTTACGTTTTAAGCCTCTGCTTTCCACAATCCGTGCAGGTTGCAGTATTCGTAGGCAGCAATCAGCTTTTCATCAGAAAGAATGAACGAAGCCTTTGGTTCTTCGCCAGGATTCAGATTCTTTCTGTAAACTCCCCTGTTTGTCTCTATTGCTATCCATTGGATATAATGAGCCGCCTCCATAGGGTGTACGACGGAGCCTACACTTACTGAGACTTTGTCTCCGACAATCTCAATCACAGGAACGTGTTTCTCTGTCGCAGCATCTGTAGTATTTGCTTTAAGCTCGACCATCGGCTCTCCACAGCAGACTGTTTCTGGTGCACCATCGTTGATGACTTCTACGATTTTGCCACATCTCTTACATTTTAAAAATTTTGCCATATTCGTACCCCTTGAAATGGTTTTTAAAGAAAATTCCGAAGTTTTTAGCTCGATTTTTTCTTATTATTACTTTATATTTTAAGATATAAATCATAGAAAAGCAAAATTAAAATTGCGATTAAAAAGTTGACCTCAAAAAATAATGGACTTATGCTTTACTTAGAAAGCAGAGAATATTTATGAAACAAAAAGTAACGTATAACTTCCTTATAATCCTAACAGCTGCAATTTTAGCAAGTTGCACGACCTTACAACATGAAAACAAAAATCAATCAGAAAAATATGCCTCAAAGTTCCAAGGAATTTCTGACACAAAAAAAATACTCTCTATTATGACAACGGAAGAAAAAGTCGCCCAGCTGTTCGTTGTGATGCCTGAGCAGCTCGCACAAAATTCCATTACGACAGCAACAAAAAGGCTCTCTATTGCCGCTCGCCAATACCCTGTAGGAGGATTCGCTCTTTTTTCAAGGCACATTGAAAATCCAGAACAACTGCGGGCATTTACCAGGGGCTTGCAAAAAATCTCTGAATTGCCGCCGATTATAGCCGTAGACGAAGAAGGAGGGCTTATCTCAAGGCTCGCAAATTCAAGGAACTTCTCGCTTCCCAAATTTTCACCAGCAGAGACCATTGGAGCTACCAAAAACACAGCCAACGCAAGAAATGAAGGTCGCATAATAGGCAAATACTTGCAAGATTTCGGGTTCAACATGGATTTTGCACCAGTCGCGGACGTAAACACAAACCCAGAGAATGTAGTGATTGGAAGCCGAGCGTTCGGCTCAGACCCTGCATTAGTCAGCAAAATGGTAGGAGCGTTCTTGCAGGGGCTCCACAAAACAAAGACAAAAGGCTGTATAAAGCACTTTCCTGGGCATGGCGACACCAATGGAGACACCCACTCAGATTATGTCGCTCTCACAAAAACTTGGGACGAAATAAAAAAATGCGAGCTAATTCCTTTTGTGCAGAACTTTGCCTATGCCGACAGCGTTATGGTGGCACATGTCACAGTTCCTGACGTTGACCCGCTCTACCCTGCCTCGCTCTCAAAACTTCTGATTAGCGGCAAGTTGCGGGAAGAGCTTGGCTATAAAGGCATAATTTTGACAGATGCCCTCAACATGGGTGCAATTGAAAAAAACTACGGCTCAGGAGAAGCGTGCGTACTTGCATTTGAGGCTGGGAACGACATTCTCCTTATGCCAAAGGATTTTTACGCCGCATACGACGCAGTCCTTGAAGCCGTGAACTCAGGAAGGATTTCCACACAAAGGCTCGATGAAAGCGTTCTAAGGATTCTGGAATTCAAATGCAAACAAAAGTAGCAAAAACGCAACCGTGCTGTTATGTTAATATCGTTGTAGCTCTTGTAAACTAAAACAGAGGTGAAGAGATGATATTTTCTGAAAAATTACAAATCCTAAGAAAAAACAAGGGGCTTACGCAAGAGGCTTTTGCAGAAAAGCTGAATGTGTCGCGGCAGGCTGTGGCAAAGTGGGAAGCAGGGCAGGTTTATCCCGATATTTTCAATCTGATTCAAATCAGCAATTTGATGAATGTCAGCGTTGATTATCTTGTAAAAGACCAGCCTTGTTCTGTAAATATTGCAGAAAAATTGACCGACCTTGACGAGCTGATTGCGTTCCGTCTGGAAGCAAATGTGAACACTTACGCGGCTTTTATGAACGAAGTTGAGTCAACTCGGCTTTCTTCGCACGATTTTAGGTACTCGCGCGGCGATTTCACTTACCACGACTCTTATGTGGGCGGCGAGCAGTTCGCGGGCGAAGAGGCGATCTGGAAAAGAGGCACGGCTGTTTACGCGATGAATTATATGGGCAGGGTTCTGTCGGACAAGTTCAGCGGGGATTTTTTGAAGGAGGCTTTGCGGCAGGCTGACAAGAAGATGCCGTATCGCGGGCCAGAGTTCTATCAGTCTGGCGAGTACACGTACAAGTGCAATGTTACAGGCAGTTTTGCGTGGTTTCAGGGCTGTGAGGAAATCTACTGCGCTGAGGCTAAAGTCTATGAGTGTGTTTTTCACGGCGGATTGTTGAGATAAAAATCGCAGGTCTGCCCACCCATACCAAGCCGTGCTATTAGAGCCCCTACCTTTAGTAGCATGGCTTATATTCTAGCCTTCCAAAGTTTGACATCATTCCCTACCCTACTATAAAATGGTTTTTATGAAAATCGCAGCTACTTATGAAAAAGAGACTGGAAATGTGTTCCAGCATTTTGGAAAAACTCAGTTCTTTAAGATTTATGAAATTGAGGACGGAAAAATCGTTTCTTCTGAAGTTGTTGACAACGGCGGGAACGGACACCACGCTCTTCCGCCGTATTTGAAGAGCCTTGGAGTCGAGACTTTGATTCTCGGAAACCGCGGACAGGGTGCTATCGATGCAATTGCAGCTTCCGGCCTCAAAGAAGTTCCAGGAATCACAGGCTCAGCCGACGAAGCCGCAGCTCTTTTTGTCAAAGGTGAACTCAAAGGCAATTTTAACGCGAAATGCAATCACCACGGCGAGCATCACCATAACTAATCGAGATAAAAATTGGCTTTCTCAAAAGACTATCTTGCTTATATCTTAGACAACAGGGCTTTTTGCGGATGAAATCCGATATTTTACACAAACTTGAATTTTTTTTGAGTTAGTGTAAAATATTTTGTATGATTCAAATAAAGCGTGAAATATATCTATACGATTTCTGGATATATCCTTTCAAATGCTGGGAAAGAGTTTTCTGCACAGAATATTGTGAACTTCTATAATAATACCAACGAAGCGAACAAAAAAACTTTTGAGAAAAAGACAATCTACAATTATCTTGAAAAACTAGAAAAGGCATATCTTATTTCCAGAGTAAAACGATTTAATATTGTTGGTAAAGAAATCTTAAAGACGATTGAGAAACAGTACGCAATCGATTCTGGATTCAGAACAATCAATAAGAATCTTGTAAATTATGAAGATACTTTCTTTTTGGAAAATATAATTTATAATGAACTGATTTTGCGAGGTTATTCTGTTTATACGGGAAAGACATACAAAGGCGAAATCGATTTTGTTGCGATTGACGGAAATAAAAATGCTTTATTCAGGTTTCTTATCTTATGCCGACTGAAGAAATAATCCGACGAGAATTCGAGGCGTTCAGGCCAATAAAAGATGCTTCACCGAAGTACGTTATTTCGCTTGATAAGATAGATCTTTCGCACGACGGAATAATTCACATGAATATTGAAGATTTTCTTTTACATAAAAAAGACTTGCTTTTGTCTTAAGGCTGGAAAATATGAACTACCGACTTGCAACAGAATCAGATTTGGACGAAATATTCTCGCTCATAAAATCCGCGATTGCCGAAATGGAACGAAACGAAATTCCTCAGTGGGATGAAATCTACCCTACCCGCGAAGATTTTTTGAACGACATAAAATCAAGCTCGCTTTTTGTGGGAGAAGTTTTCGAAGACGACAAAAAAAATATTGCCGTGATTTATGCCTTGAACAAAGTATGCGACGAAGAATATAAAAACGCCAGCTGGCAATGCAGCGGCGATTATCGGGTGATTCACAGACTTTGCGTTCATCCAGATTTTCAGCGACGCGGAATAGCACGAAAAACTATGGAGCATATCGAAAAGCAGGCGGCATCTCTTGGTGCAAAGAGTTTAAGGCTCGATGTTTTCAGCAAAAATCCGTTTTCGCTCAGGCTTTATGAGCACGCGGGCTACCACAAGACAGGCGAAGCAAACTGGCGAAAGGGGCTGTTTTATCTGATGGAAAAGGAAATTGATTAGTGAATTGTGAAAAAATGAAAATTATTGATTACTTTGCCTATAATGACAAAAGTTCGATTCTTTCGCAGCTGGAGAAGCTTCAGCCTGAGTGGCGGGCAATTGGCTTTCTGCTTTCGCTTTTGAAGGATGGGAGTTTTCACGAAAAACTTGGAAAGGGGGCGTTTTTTATTCTTCTTGATGAGGAAAATCTTACGGCTGGAAAGCCTTCTGTAGCCTCGTTTGCGACTTTTTGTGACAAGGATGAGGTTATTACAGAACTTAAACCATGGATTGGATTTGTGTTTACTGCGCCAACCTATCGCGGGCGGCATCTTGCAGGGAAAATTATCGAGCACTGCATGGAAAACGCCGCAAGTTCTTATCCTGAATCAGAATACGTTTATGTTTCAACTGATGAAAAAGGTCTTTACGAAAAGTACGGATTCGAGTTTTTTGCAAAAATGAAAACTGTCTGGGCCGAGGAAAGCAGCTGTTACAGGAGAAAGATAAATGCAAAATAGTATTTCAATAAAAGAAGAAAGACTCTGTGCAGAAGATTATATTGATTTTCTTAAGCGGACGAATTTAGGTTCACAATATCCAAAAGAAAGATTTTATGAACGAATTCCAAAGCTT
>CADCRJ010000083.1 GCA_902803735.1 uncultured Spirochaetaceae bacterium | reverse complement strand
GCTAGTAAAAGTATTATTCCAAAAATCAGAGATATGATACAGAGTTTTAGATCAATAAAACTTGAGCCTTCCGCAGATTCAAAATCTTCAAGATTTTTGGGAAAAGTCATCAGACTGCCACACCCAAATAACATTAAAAAAATTGGAGCGATTATTCTATTAACAGATTTCTTATCAAAAAAATGGAGACTTATAAAGAATGTGATAAAATTTACAACAATCAGAATTAATCCTGCGATAAAAAGAATAGTTGTTTTTGACATTCTTATTTTTGTTTTTTGAGAATTCAGCATCCGCGAAGATTCTCTATCAAATAAATCTTTGAGTTCTTTAGGATTCTGAAAATCAATGAATTTTTCTTTTTTATTTATGCTCACCCGAAGTTTTTTTTCTTCATAAATTACTTCTATAAAGTTTTTTTTATATTCACAGCCAAAAAGAATTTTCTCTTCAAAAAATTTTTGCAAAGCAATTTCTGAGACAGATTTATCCAGAAATTCAGGAATATTCTTATATGCATGTATCTTATAGTCCTGAGTTTGATAATAATATTTTAGATTACTTTTTTGTTTATCAAGTTTCATATTAAAAAACATTGCGCCCCAGTGCGGGCGTCCACATAACAAATATTCCCTGTATCCATGGTAACAAGCTTATACTGCAAGTTCTGTCAGTGTAAGTTGTTCCGTAAAATACGTTTCCTACAATATTATACTTTCTTGCCGTTGTGTATCACTTGTTTTACACGGATACGCGTAAAATCAGAGCCTGTCCAAGTGGCTTGTTACGCCTCCTGCACCTTTATTCAGGGCGTGGGTGTAAATCATACTCCCTCGTACTAACATCACGGTGCTCCAAAAGCTCTTGCTAGGAGAAAGTTTGAATAAAAGCGAATGCTGATTTTACTCCAGATACCCGGAGTAGCATTTTCCAGGAGTGCCAGCCTTGATAATCTCGCCTGTTGTGGATTCTGTGTCCTTAGCAAGCTCAACTTCAACCCAGAACTTGTTCATGCCGTCAATTTCTTCTTTATAGAGAACGTCTGTTATTTTGACTTTTGAGCCGGCTTTTAATGTGAACAGGACTTCTTCATGCACATCGTATTCATCTTGTACATAGCCTCGGATATTCAGGTTTTCTTTTATGGTCATTATCTTTCCGACAAAAAGTTTTCTCTGCAAAATCTTCTCATAATGGCTGAACTTATCCTTATATCCAAGAAACATGCCTCCTGTGTACAGTTTTTCTGGTGCACACTCAAATTCAAGAAAATCCTTGAAGAACTGATCTTTATAATCACTATTGTCCTCAAAAAACTTCTTGAAAAACTCATAGTCATTGCTGTAAGGATTGGCACCCGCTTTGATAGCAGCAAGCAAGACCTCACATTCATTTTCGTTTCTTATATAAGAATGCCAGGCACTGTTAATCACTGTATAAAGAAAACTGTGTCCCTTTGAAGTCTCGTCAGTCGCTCGTAGAACAGCTCTTGATAAATTTGGCTTTAACTCAAGTAAGGCCAGCAAAAACTCTTTTGTAAGATCAGGATTATACAAAGCCTGCACGACGGCTGTGTCTGCTAAATTCAACGCGTCGCCCACAAAATCATCGTTTTTGAGCGATATGTTTATGTTCACTCCGTTGGTGAAAAAAGCCCTTGCCATTTCAATATTCTGTTTGGCTATAGTATCAGCTATCATTTTCTTTGTGTAAGAAGCCCCGTTCTGCAAGAGAAGCTCCACCGCCTCTGAGTTCCCTGTCTGCACGGCGTATTCCATTGCAGTTGTGCCGTTAATGTCCGGCTCATTGAGAGAGGCTTTTATCTCGCTCTTTTTCAGAAGCTCTGAGAGCACGGCATTATTTCCGGTCGTAACGGCATCATAGATTGTGAGTTCGACGGACTTTCCGATTTCAGAAAGCTTTTTGTCTATTGCCGCCATCATCTTTGAGACCTCAGCTTTTGTTTCTTCATCATCAATATTTCCTGCGACAAGAAGCGCGTAGTCTCGGACAGTTTTTCCTTTGCGGTCTTTTAGTGTCAAATCAATTCCGCAGTCAAGAGCGCCCATGATGCCTTCAAGTTCAAATGTAGACGATAGCTTTATAATATCGTCAAGGTAAGCCATTGTTCCTGTCTGACGCTTAAAATAAATGCGGACATTGACATCTGCGCCTTGTTCTTTTAGAAATCTCATTATTTTTGCATTACCACGCCATGCAGCCCACCAGAATGCTGATTTTCCAGACAAGTCCCTTTTGTTGATATTTTTGTTTTCCTCAAGGACGAGCTTCATGCACTCTACGCTGTCGGAAGGTGAAGATGCTGCAAGGGACATGATTCTCTTTCCCTTTAGTTTGAGACCATATTCTTTCAAGGCTTTTAGGGCTTCATAGTTTCCGCACCAAAGAACATTGTGTACAGGAATACATGATTTGATTCTCTGCCTGAATTTTACTTTTGTGGTAGCTCCATTTTCAAGAAGCAGTCTTACAAGCTTTCCGTCCTTATTATCATCCCAGCATGCCTTATATAAAACCGATTTTCCGCTGCTTTTTTCGATGTAATTAACATTCGCACCGGCTTTTATCAAAAGCGAGACTAGGTAAAGACCTTTTTCGTCTGCCTCAAAATCTGAATAATAGTCAAGCAGTTCACAAAGACATTCTTCTTTTACAAGGTCGATGGGCATTCCATTTTCAAGCAAGAGAATCAATAAATCAACGTCATTAAAATCGTTGAAAAAATCCAGCCTGTATTTTTCTTCGTAAAGCGGAAGAATGTTAATATCGGTTCCGTTGGATAATAATAATTCAACTGTCGCCTTTTTACTTTCATAGGAAACGTCTTGTACAAAGCCTTTGTCTTTAGCGATAAATTCCAGCAGGTTGACTTTAGAAGCGTCAAGGCCGTGGTCGAAAAGCATCTGCAAAAGCTTTGTATTCCCATATCTGACTATTGATTTTACAAATTCGTCAATATAATCGTCATAGCCATTTTTATCAAAGTTTTCCTGTCT
>CADCRJ010000082.1 GCA_902803735.1 uncultured Spirochaetaceae bacterium | reverse complement strand
TTTATTATTTTCAATAAATTTATTTATAAGTGTTGTCTTTCCAACTCGTCTGCGACCAAAGAGAACAGCCATCTGGAAGCCTTTCTTGTTATAAAGTTCTTGAAGGGACGCAAGTTCTTCTTTTCTTCCAATAAACTTATCCATATTAATAATCCTATTTGTGCGGTGACTGTTTTTACTAGAGCGTACTCTACTAGAGTTAACTCTACTAGAGTTAACTCTAGTAGGTTGCACTCTAGTAATCTTATATGGATAATGGTTATTTGTCAATGAAAAGGACTTCTCCTTCTTCTATTATTAAATTTGCCATCTTATAATTCCTTTATTAAATGATATTTTTTATTTCCGTTCGGAAAATCTTTTAATTCGCTGATTATTTTGTAGCCGTGATTTTTATAAAATTCTGGTGCCTGCCAGGACATTGTATCAAGGTGAACTGAATGGCATCCTCTTTTACGGGCTTCCTCTTCTGCGGCTTTTAATAACTGAGAACCGATTCCCTTTTTTCTGAAATTCTCATCGACCCAGAGAATATCAATGTGCATCCAGCCCCAATAAGTGCCACCGAGAATTCCGCCAATTATGTTTTTGCTTTCATCATATTCAACGATATTCAGCAGCTCATGATTATCCGGACCAACTTTTTCATCATTGAACTTTGTGAGTGCCTGATTGATAAAATTGATTTCTTTTTCTGTTGGATTAAAATTCATTTTTCTTATTTTCCTCATCTTTTATGAACTTCATATTTATTATAATCTACTTTATTGAGGTTACCTATGATTATTTTACTAGGCGGTTCAAGCCACGTTGGAAAACTTTGATTGCGCAAAAACTTTTGGAAAAAACTCTGATTCCTTATGTAAGTTTGGATCATCTAAAAATGGGATTTATCAGAAGCGGCTACCTTGTTTTGTTCGTACTCCCCATTGTTTCTGACTTCACTTGGATTTAAAATTAGTAAATCGGAATAAAAAATATGAAAAAAATTTTATGGCTTGATGAATAACTGGCACAAAGTTTTTACGGCTGGAAAATAAGGAGTTTAAAATTGCAGAATTGTACAAAGTCTTCTGTAGGAATATGGCGTTTCCTGCAATCATCCAAGTCAGAAATTTCAGTTGTCCGATTTTACCGTACAACTGATTGTCTTTCTTTTTATCTCTTCACATGCCGCTTGCCGGTAATTTCTTCGACTTCAATCTTAACCACGGCGGTTTTTGCTAGGGCCATCGCGTTGTAGGCAATAAATTTTATTCCTGGAGGCAATTTGTAGCCATTGTGGGACATAATTGTGTCCAGACCTGCGGTCTTTTCTTTTGAATCCGTAAGAATTTTTGCCTTGCCGAATCCGATTACACTTTCATAATAACATGTCCATGAACAAGCATCTTCTGTTGTGCCTTCTGTTTCGGCAAAACTTTCAGCACAGAAACTTACTTCAGGATTTTCTTTGAGCGCATCGATTTTCTTTCCTTCACCAGCCCCGTGGAAATATACAGAAAGCCTTTTCTTTCCGTCTTCTTCGCGCACATCATACCCGAAATTGACAGGAACAGAATACGGCTTCCCATTACTCACCAGTGCAAGATGAAGCACCCGGCACTTTTTGAAAATCGAAATAATTTCATCAAAATCTTTTACTTCTCGGTCTTTTCTTCGCATTTTTTCCTCAAAACTATCATGTCCACCAGCTGAACGCCACATTCAATTATAGGATGGTCATAATTTTTTGTAAAAAAATCTTTTATCACATGGTGGCGGCTGAATCCGCATTTTTCATAAAAAGGAATCGTAAGCGGGCTGTCGCCTGTTCCAACTTGAAGCCACTTAAATTCACCCCGAAACTTATCCTCAACAAATTCCAGCAAGGCACGAGCATAGCCCTTTCCCTGCGAAGTTGGCTCTGTTGCAATATTTTTGATTTCAAGGATTCCTTCACCCTCGTCAGTTACGACACACTCAGCTTTTACGCCGTTGTCATCCAGAACAAACATCCTTCCACATTCAAGGTAAAGGTCAACCATACTTTCTTGCTCGTCGGCCAACAAAAGAAGGGGCAGAAAATCTTTTTTGTTTTTAATGATTTCAGTAATCTGCATTTTGTATTCCTATTTCCTATATTATTCAACTGTCCATTCCGTCCAATCAATATGATTATACTGCATCACATCATCAGATTTTTTCATTCCAATGCTTTTGTAAAAAGGAATCGCATTTTCATTTGCAATAAGATATACGGCAATATCTTTTTCGCCACCAGCAAGCTCGTGTGCTTTTTTCATAAGAGCACTACCAATTCCCTGTCGCTCGTAATTTCTATCAACTCCAAGATCTGTAACATAAAGCCAGTAGCAAAAATCCGTAAGTCCAAACAAAACTCCAACAATCAGTCCAGATTCATTTCTTGCTACAAGACTTATAGAAACATTTTTTACAAGCTTT
>CADCRJ010000081.1 GCA_902803735.1 uncultured Spirochaetaceae bacterium | reverse complement strand
CCTGTGAGCGTATCGCCAGATTTGAACAGATTCTGCAATGTGTCGATGATTGGGAGTCCTGCACCTACGTTTGTCTCGTACAGGAAGCGGCACTTGTTTGCGTTCGCTACGTTGCGAAGCTCATGGTAGAAGTTCATGTCCATCGAGTTTGCGCGCTTGTTCGGGGTTGCGATGCTCATTCCTGCCTTGAAGATGTCAAGGTATCGCTCTGGCAAGTCGTAACTTGCCGTGCAGTCTACGAATACTGGGTTTAAAGGCTTTGTGTCCTGAACGAATTCAAGAATCTCGTCCACGTTAGCCTTACGTCCGTTCATAACGTCTTTGCGCCAGTTTGTAAGGTCGAGACCGTTGCCGTCGAGAATCATGCCGTCCATTGTTGCGATTGCAAGGACTTTGACATCGATGTTCTGTTGCAAGAGCTTCTCGTGCTGGTCTTTAATCTGGTCAATGAGCGCGCCACCGATTGTTCCTGCACCGAATGCGAATACTTCGATTGGCTGCGCTGTGTTGAAGAAGAACAAGTGTGCCGCACGTACAGCCGTGTCGCCGTACTCTCCTGCAACGACGACTGATATTGAACGTTCGCTGGAACCCTGTGCGATTGCTTTTATGTTGATTCCTCTGCTGGAGAGCGAGTCAAGGAATTTTCCTGCAACGCCGCAGTTCTGCTTCATTCCGTCGCCTACGATTGAAACGATTGCGCAGTATTCTTCTACGCTGATTTTGTTTATAACGCCGTCTCGGATTTCAAAAGCGAATTCAGAAGAAAGAACTTCGCGTACCGTTGTGGATTCGCTCATGCGAACACAGAACGAGATTGTATATTCAGAAGAAGACTGTGTGATGAGAAGCATTGAGATTCCTGCCCTTGATACTGCCTGGAAAATCCTGCTAGCCATACCAGTGCGACCTTTCATGCCGCTGCCGCTTACGCTTACGAGAGCCGTATTTTTGAGGCATGAGATACCGCGTACTGGACCTGCGTTCTTTTCGCTCTCGAACGGACCATGACCGATTCTTGTTCCTCGTGCCGTTGGATTGTGGCTGTTAAGGCTCCATGCCTCAATGCCCTTTGCTGCAAGCGGAGCGAGTGTCTTTGGATGAAGAACTTTTGAGCCGAAGAATGAAAGCTCCATAGCTTCTTCGTAAGTCATGTCCTCTACAAGAATTGCGTCGCCAACAACGCGAGGGTCTGCCGTGTAGATACCGTCTACGTCCGTCCAGAACTCGCATTTTTTTGCACCAAGTGCTGCCGCTACAATCGAAGCCGAGAAGTCTGAGCCGTTGCGTCCGAGAAGACCCATAGATGTTTTTTCTTCTGCGTTGCGGCTCCATGCGCATACAAAGCCTGGAAACAGGAGGATGCGTGCCTGATTTGGCTCAGCGTCGTCCCTGTATGAAGCAAGCGCATTGCTTGTTCTTGCGTAATCTGGGTCTCCTTCCTTCTGGTTGCCACTGGCAAAAATATACTTTCGCGAGTCAAGGAGAAGCACGCTCTGCTGTTTTGCAAGGAGAAGTGCGTTTACGATTGGCACGCAGCACAATTCTCCCATACCCATGATACGGCAATGGATTGAATCTGGACACTCACCAAATGTTGCGACACCGTTGAGGAGTTTTTCAAGCTCTTCAAAATTCGGCTCAATGGTCTTCATTACGCTTTCAGCATTGAAGGTGCTTACGGCAGACTGAATTTCCGCACAGATTCCTGCATGGGTCGCGCGGATTTTCTCAATGAAAGTGACAGGAGAATTCCCTGCAACAGAATTGTCGATTGCTGTTTGCAGACTGTTTGAAACTCCTGCGACTGCCGAAACTATTACGCTTATGCGGTCAAGCTTTGCCCGCCCAATCATAATTTCAACTGAATCAATGATTCTTCGGGCATTCCCCATTGAAGTGCCACCGAATTTTAGTGTAAGCATAGGTTTTCCTCTAACTTAGTATCTGGATTTTTGTACTGATACATAGAATTGTACAGAAAAACGCCGTGTATGTCGAGTTTTTACAATAAATGTTATAGGACATTCGCCCATCCTAATCTTTTTTTACATGATTTGACCTTTCATTTGATAAAGTGTTATAATAGAAGACTACAAAAAATTATTTAAATAGAGGGATTTATAATGAAAAAAGAAAGAAAAGAGCTAGACCGTTTTGAGAAGAACGCTAGGAGAAACTGGCAGATAAAATCGAAGCTTATAGCAATTTTCGTTTCTGCTATTGTGATTTGTGTTGTAGGAACGATGTTCCTTACACTTAATATTTTCAATAGATTTTTGAAAAAAGATACTCAGAGAAGTCTTCTGCGTACTGCGAATGCATGTTTTAATACCCTTGCCGACTGGGAATCAACTGCTCGGGGGCTTTCTGATATTTATGCAAAGACAGACGGACTTGCTGATGCTATTGTGTCAAATGATACAGCGACAGTCAGCAGTATTATTCAGAATTTAGGTGATAACAGCGATGTAGGCTTTATTGCTGTCATAAATATGAATGGAGTGATAATGCCTGGAGCGTTCAAGATTATGTCGGGCGATAATGTAGGGGCTATTCCGCAGGTGCAGGCTGCAATGCTTGGTACAAACGGCTACCTTTTTGACAAGTTCGGCTCAATTCCTTATGCGATGGCTTCATTCTCGCCTATTATGTCTGGTAATACAGTCGTAGGAGTTCTTGTTTCTGGCTATAATATAGGCGATGACACATTTGTACAACTTATAGCCGAGAATTATGACGTGGAATGTACTGTTTTTGCAGGCGATACCCGTGTTTCTACAACTCTTGACCCTGGACTTAAAAATACTGTGCTTGACAATGAGATCGTTAAGAACACGGTCTTGCGACAGGGCAAGGATTACGAGGGCGAGGTTAAAATCCGCGGTTCTCGTTATTATTCAGTTTACAGCCCTATCAATAGCGACAACCAGGTTACGGGTATGATTTTCGTCGCAAAGAGTATGGAGATTGTTTCAAGCGTAAAGAAGCAGACTTTTGCGCTCGTAAGCCCGATTCTTGCCGTGGTGATTATCATATTCATCGCTGCTACATATATGTTTGTCAACTGGCTCATGTGGCGAATCTACAACGTTACTAACTTCCTTAAAGAAATGGCTTCTGGGGATGCAGACCTTACTCGCCGTTGCAAGCTTTTCATAAGGGATGAGATTGGTGACCTTATCATTGAATTTGACTTGTTCCTTGATAAATTGCAGAGCATCATAAAAGAGGTCAAGCTTACGAAAGAAAGCCTTGCTTCGTCTGGAGAACAGCTAAACATAAGCTCTCAGGACACTTCCCGCGCAATCAGCGACATCAGCGAGAACATGAGCACAGTCAATACTCAGCTTGAGGGACAGAACGCTTCGTTCCACCATACTTCAAATGTTGTTGACGATATTTCTGGTAGCATTACTAGCCTGAACAATTTGGTCAATGCTCAGGGAATGAGCGTTTCTCAGGCTTCTAGTGCCGTTGAGCAGATGATTGGAAACATCTCCAGCGTCAACTCTTCTGTTGATAAGATGTCTTCGTCCTTTGAGGAGCTTACTAGTAACGCAAAAATAGGAATCGCAAAGCAGAACGACGTAAACAACCGAATCAAGATGATAGAAAGCCAGAGCGAAATGCTTCTCGAAGCGAATACGACGATTTCTTCCATTGCGGAGCAGACTAACCTGCTTGCTATGAACGCGGCAATCGAGGCTGCTCACGCTGGCGAGGCTGGAAAGGGATTCGCCGTTGTTGCGGATGAAATCAGAAAACTGTCCGAGACATCAAGCGAGCAGTCTGCGGCTATTGGCGAGCAGGTTGCTATTATCAAGGAGTCAATCAATCAGGTCGTTAACGCTTCAAGCGATTCCAGCGATGCGCTCAATGCGGTTTCTGCCCATATCGAGAAGACAAGTGAAATCGTTGAGAACATCAAGACCGCAATGGCTGAGCAGAATGCAGGTTCAAGGCAGATTAACGAGGCTTTGCGCGAAATGAATAACTGTCAGAGCGATGTTCATAATGCTTCTGAGGAAATGGAGATAAAGAATGCCGCAATCCAGAATGAGATGAAGTCGCTGAGAGAGGCTTCTGCTCTTATTCAGAACAGCATGGACAATATGAGCGATGGTGCAAGAAAAGTTGAGGTAAGCGGCGGCAATCTCATTGGTATCTCTCAAAATGTTCATGCCGCTATCAATAAAATCGGTTCGCAAATCGATTTGTTCAAAGTATAAGACCTTATAATAAGAAGTTTTAAATAGAATGAATGTCGAGTTTTGATTCCTGAAACTCGACATTCGATCAAGAAATCAAGAAACTTGTGTTATTGTTTTATTTTTTTCAAAAATACGCTATT
>CADCRJ010000080.1 GCA_902803735.1 uncultured Spirochaetaceae bacterium | reverse complement strand
CACCTGTAGGTCCTTGCAATATGGCAAGTCCTCCGCGTGCATTTGCAAAAACAGGAATCCCTGCCGCACCTAAGACAATCCAGACTGATACTGATAAAAATCCATAAAAAGAGCCGAGAATTGTTCCAGCAAGCATACAGAACATATTCTGCATAGATATGGGAACTCCGCCCGGCAACGGAATGGCCATTATACAGCCCACGCAGATAATTGCAGCAAACAGTGCAATAAAAACAGACTTGACTATATTAGAATTTTTCATAATTGTAACCTTTTATTGAGTTTTGTAAAGGTTAACAATTATGAATCTAAAAGTCAATTATTGCCATCATTAAAAACTGAAGTTTCAGATGATTCTTTGCGTTTCTTGTATACCGTTCGCAGAATGTAGATTGCTGCAAGGAGTAGGCTTATTTTTGGCAACCAGTTTCCAAGAATTGCATAGATTGTCATTTGCCTTTTGTATACAGGAATTTCTGCTGCTAGGGCTGTTTGCTCAAAGAGAGGCAATGAGTTAAGAATTTTGCCCGCAGGATTTATTACTACTGTATAGCCGGCGTTTGTGCTTCTTGCCAATGTCGTGCGATATTCTATTGCTCTGTAATGGGCTACCACAAAATGCTGTATTTCAGCAGATTTTGTGTTTGACCATGCATCGTTCGTTATGTTCATGAACATCTCGCTTCCGCAAAGGAATTGTGCCCTGCAAACTTCTGCGGCAGTGTCATCGAAGCAGATTGGCGTAGAAATCAGTACAGAATCTTGTTTTTCCGCGTTTTCGTCCATTGTGACAATATCGAACGAGCTGTTGTCTTTTGCTGGCGTACTAATAGGAATGTCAAAAAGTACGACTTTTTTGCCAGGAGTCCAGCCGTAAGAGAATCCTGCCATTTTCTTTATGATTCTGCGGACAAGTGCGTACTGGCTACCAGGAATAAGTTCCGCAAAAGGTACAAGATGCATCTTCTGGTAGGAGCCTTTGTATTCTCCGTCTTTATTTATTAGGATTGCAGAGTTTCCGAACTGTCTCTTTTCAAGGCTGAGGGTAACAGGCGCACCTATTATGAAAGGCGTTTTTTGCCGCTGTATAAACGAAACTAATGGCTCTGTTACAGGAATATGCTCGTAATAGCGTAGTGCGGCAGGAAAACGCTTTGAAAGCACAGCCTCGCTCCATACGACAAGATCGCAGTCCTTTCCGTTTTCTTTGAACTCATTGATTTTCTCTTCTGAAAGCCGTTGTGAATTTTCAATATTCTCGATTTCTGAAGAGATGAGCGGATCAGAGTTCTGTTGTACAAGGACTGCGTTCAATGTTTTTACAGGCTCTCTTTGTATTGTATATTCATATATACCATAAAGACTTGCAATTGCGAGCAGGGAGACACATGCTAGGACTGTGCTCCTGTAAGCAGCAAAAAGCTGCTTGCTTTTGTTTATTCGTGGAAGGATTGTAAGCCCTTCTGCGAACGTTGCTGAAAAGAATGCATACAGGAACGTGATTCCGTACGGACCTGTTATGTCGGCAATCTGAGTTATAAGTGGCCAGCGGAAAGCCGTCATTGAGAGCGTTCCCCAAGGATAAGCTAAAAATTCTGTGGATTTTACCCATTCCCAAGCAGTATAAAGACTTGCGAACCATAAAGGTCTGAATGCAAGGCCTAGCGTTGTTTTTTCTGAGAATTCCTCAAGGCTTGCTGATTTATTTTTAAACAGAATAGGAAAATAGAAGAAAAATGACATGAAAGCTTCCACAAAACCTGTTCCGATATCTGATGCTCCTAGTGTAAAGAACGAGTAGCCTTGGAAATTTCCAAGCCAAAAGCTTGAAAGCAGATGTATTGTAAAACCGTGCAAAAAGCTGAGGAGAAATGCCTCTTTGTACGATTTGGAATTTTGTATTGCTATATAGAAAGGGACTAGTGCAAAAAGTCCTAGAAAAGGCGAACCGAAA
Organism: uncultured Spirochaetaceae bacterium; assembly: GCA_902803735.1. GTDB lineage: Bacteria > Spirochaetota > Spirochaetia > Treponematales > Treponemataceae > Treponema_D. Next base: position 2,580 of record CADCRJ010000080.1, on the reverse strand, counting down.
GGTAGCATTTCGTTAGGAATTGCTGTTGAAACAATGAGAGCTGAAAAAAGAGAGTAAAAAACTTGTAAAATTTGAGACATTATACTATTATTTTATTCAATTGAATTTAAAAAAGCAACACAACAAAAGTTTTAGAGCTGATTTTGCCCTTATATGACTTTTGAAAGCTAGATTCAAATTGCGGGGGCTTTTTGGACGGCTGTGTGCAAAATTCATGCAATTTGCAACTTTTCTCGATGAAAGGGAATGATTTTTGCTGATGGACCAAATAAAGGATATTCACGAAAAAGAGTATGGTGTTTCGCCTGAAGTTGTTTACGCGACTCCTGGCAGATTCCATGTAATGGGAGAACATTCGTGGTTCTTCAAAGACAAGACGATTTCCATGGCAATAGATCGTTTTGTATATATAGCGGTCTCGTTTAGGGATGATAATTTCTTCAACTTTTACTTTAAGCAGCTTAACGACAGAAAGCGAATAAGTTTGGAGGGGTTTAAGTTCAGAAAAGATGACAGATGGGCTAATTCCATAAAATCAGTCATCTTTGGATATCTGTCTAATGGCTATTCCTTACGGGGCATGGATTTTACCATCTATTCTGATATGCTTCCCTCTGCTGGGCTTGGTATAAAGACCGCGATTACGGTCGGGGCAGCATTCGCTATCAACGATTTGTGCGATTTTGACTGTTCGGACAATGAGATCCTTGCTGTAATTGAGAAAGGAAACAAAAGCTTCCTGAAAGCCGAAAACTACGTGGCTGACAATTTTTCTGCAATCTACTCCAGCGAGAAGTCCCTTATACTTACAAACCATGAGGACTTGTCGTATGAAAATATCCCGTTTGATTTTGAAAATAAAACGATTCTTCTTGTTGATGCAAAAGTACCCCGTATTGAAATTTGGGACGAACGCACTATATATGAAGAAAAAAACGCCCTTATAATGGGTGACCTGAAGGAACGCACGACTACTGTCTATGGTGGCTGGATGTATTCCAATAACAGGGCGGAAATAAGCGAGATTTTCTCTATATTCCCAGAGGATGTGCGCCGACATTTAGATGCAATCCTGTCTGAGCATCAGTGTGTTCTCGATGCTTATAACTCGTTGCGTAAGAAATCGTTTGCGGGTTTTGCAAAGGCTGTGAACAAGAGCCATGAGAATATGCGGGATTTGTACACCATAACTTGTCCTGAGATTGATTGGATCCTAAAGCGACTTGTCGAGATAAACCCGACTCCTGATGAGTCTTTTAATCCTGTCTGTTGCGGTCGTATCACAGGAAAAGGCTTCGGTCGCTGTATTTATGCGATTCTCGACAACGAGAATATTCCTGAATTTGAGAAACGTCTTGCAGAGTATGCAAAAATATTCGGGTTCCATGCTTCCTGCTATACTGTAAAGCCTGCTAGGGGAGTGCACCGTGTACAGTAAAAATATTCTGTTGACAAATGACGACGGCATTGACGGTGAAGGACTTTTAGAGCTTGAGAAAAAACTTTCTGAAGTTTGTAACGTTTATGTCCTTGCGCCGTCTTCAAATCGTTCCGCTGTTTCAAGCCAGCTTACGATGCATTATCCTTTGAAGATTGAGAAACGCGGAGATAACCGCTTTGCTTGTTTTGGAAGCCCCGTGGATTGTGTTATAACTGCTTTGCGCTCAGATTTGTTCGGAGTTCGCTTTGATGCTGTTTTTTCAGGAATAAACAAGGGCGCAAACCTTGGTACTGATATTATTTATTCTGGTACGGCAGCGGCGGCAAGACAGGCTGTTCTTTACAAAATTCCTGGAATAGCCGTGAGTCTTGAATCCTTTGACGGTATTTGGAAGTATTCAGCTCTTGCTGATTTTTGCGCAAAAAATTTGGAAAAACTAATTTCTCTTTGTACGGATGAGCTTTTTGTAAGTCTTAATGCTTGTTCTTCCGATAAATATAAGGAAGCTGTAATTTCACCGCTTTGCATTCGAGATTATCGAGATATGGTTTCTATCATAAAAGCTCCCGATGATAAGCTGTATAGTTTCTTCAAAGGCGGAAATATACAATCAAAGGGCGTCGATGGTTGCGATGCATATATTTCAGAAAGCGGCAGAATTGCGATTTCACGTATTTATGCAGAGCCAGTCTGCGCCGCATACGATACGGAGCCTTTGTCTTTTCAATTTTAACCTTTGTGAGTGGAAAATTCTGTTTTCCTAAGGAAATCTCTGAAACTCGTTTTTTGAGATATTCCTGTCATAAATATCAATATCTTTTTCTATCTGATATGCGGGAGGATTTATGTCAGATAAAAATATCCTTCAAGAAGGAATTATCTTGTACAACAAGCGCGATTATAATGGTGCGCTGACTTTTTTTCTGTCTCTTCCAGAAGATTCTGAAATCGATAATATTGATTTAGCTTATTATATAGGTCTTTGCTACGCAAAATTGGATCGCTTTGACGATGCTCTTCTGTATTTGGAGCAGGTTGTTACTTCTGAGAAAGGCGGCGACAAAGTGTTTCAATGTCGCTACATACTTGCTCTTATGTACGTAAAGAGTGGAAGAAAGAAACTTGCTTCTTTTGAGCTT
>CADCRJ010000079.1 GCA_902803735.1 uncultured Spirochaetaceae bacterium | reverse complement strand
GCTATCACATTGCAGCTGCCCGCAACAAGACGGGCTATCGAAGATACAGCTCAAAACTATGCTGAGATAACTCAGTATTATGAAGTCACCGTTTCACGACCAGGAACTTCTGACGTTGCAATAAAAGGGCATCCTGGCGAGACGGTAAACTCTGGCGAGATTCTTGAAGGTTCTTACAACGTTGAGGTCTACGCCTACAGCTATGAAAACAAAAAAATCGGCTACGGCAAGAAAACAGATGTACGCGTTATTGACGGCGAGACTACATTTATAACGATAAATATCTCTGAGATAAAAGAACCAACCGTAAACGAAGAGTTACCAGAGAACAGTATAGGAACAAAGCTCAAGCCTACAGCCGTAGGTGACATCGTATTCTCTGACGGAAGTGCCACTCCATACAGCACGGATTTAGTTCTTACGGAGGTGCAAAAGTCAGAGGCAATTGCCGTTATCTTCTACGCAGGAACAAGCGGCGACACTCTTGGTGCTAGAACTCTCGGTGTAGGACTCAAAAACACTCGGAGTGAATCACCACAAACCCTGGAATGGACGACAAATAGCAGCTTTACCAAAGTAACAGCAATTCTGACAAGCTCTAACAGCACAGGAGCTTCAACCGCAAAAACAACGACATTCAGCGGAGACACGAACGGAAGCGACAACTGGGCAGCTTTAGAAGCAGCTCTTTCTGATACTGGCATAAGCGGAAAATACCCTGCTTTTGAATGGGTAAACGCATACGCAAGCAGGAATTCAATTACAGGAAAATATGCTTCCGGATGGTACATACCAACACTTGCAGAACTTTGTATACTATACAGAGCATTGGAGAGTAGCAGTACCTCGTACATAAACAGCTTGATTTCAACAACTCTAGACGGAGACTCGCTTCCTCTAACAGTACCATACTGGAGTTCCAGCATGAATACAATACCCAAGGTATACTTCGTACAGTTTGATAATGCCGCAATAAGCTATACAGATTCTACAAATCAAGTTCACACAGTATGTGCAATTCACGAATTCTAACGTACAGGGTTGAGTCATAGTATTTGTCACTATGAGTCAACCCCTGTTCACAAAGAACGCAAAGGCATATACTGCTTGCATGAACACAGAACATAAAAACTCGGCACAAAATGTGCTTTCATTTATCAAGAAAAGCCCAAGTTGCTTTCACGTCATAAAAAATCTTTCAGAAGAGCTAAAAGCGAATGGATTTGAATCCCTTGACGAGCGAAAAGAATGGAAACTGCACGAGGGCGGAAAATATTTTGTCATCAGGAACAATTCTTCAATAATTTCTTTTAAAATTCCAAAAACCCCATTCGGGCGTTTTATGATAACATCCTCTCACAGCGACTCGCCAAGCTTTAAAATAAAGGAAAATCCAGAAATAAAAGCGGCAGGCTACATAAAACTGAACGTTGAAAAATACGGCGGAATGATTATCGCTCCGTGGTTTGACCGTCCGCTATCCGTCGCAGGAAGGCTCATAATAAAATCCAAGAGCGAAGATAACCGCATACACTTGCAGGAGAAACTTATCGACATTGACAGGGATTTGGTCTTGATTCCAAACCTTGCGATTCACATGAACAGGGACGTAAACGACGGGGCAAAAATCAACGTGCAGAATGAGGTCGCTCCTATTTTTACAGCAGATTCAGGCACGGACAATAAATCGCTGATCCAAATTTTGGCAGAGGCAGCAGACGTAGACGCAGAAAGCGTAGTAAGCAGCGACTTGTTCCTTTACAACAGGACAGCCCCAACATTCTGGGGCAAGGACAATGAATTTATCGCAAGCACAAAGCTAGACGACTTGGAATGTGCCTACACTACTTTCAAGGGCTTTTTAGCAGCAGAGAACACAGACGCAGTAACGATGCATTGTGTCTTTGACAACGAAGAAGTGGGAAGCCTTTCCAGGCAAGGAGCAGACTCAACTTTCTTAAGGGACACACTTGAAAGAATCTCGAATAATTTGGGCAGAACCCACGAGAGCTTTCTTGCGACCTTAGCAAACAGCTTCATGGTCAGTGCGGACAACGCTCACGCCCTGGACCCAAATTACAGCGATAAAGCTGACCCCGTGAACAGACCAGCCGTAAACAAGGGTATTGTGATTAAATTCAATGCGGCTCAAAAATACACGTCAGACGCAATAAGCAGCGCGTTCTTTAAGCAAGTCTGCCAGAATGCTGGCGTTCCATACCAGATTTTTACAAATAACTCGAATATTGCGGGTGGCTCAACTCTCGGCAATATAAGCAACTCCCATGTCTCAATTCCGTCCGTGGACATTGGTCTTGCACAATGGGCAATGCACTCGCCTTATGAAAGCGCGGGGGCACTAGACCCGCTGTACATGGAAAAAGCAATCACCGCATTCTATGGCTCAACTTTTGAGCTGGAATCGTAGAGACACTTTGCCTATGACTCTGCCTACACTAACGCATTACGCAAATTGCGACGAATACCATAAAATCCTGTGCCCGCAAATGCCTGATTTTTTGCAGCCATACCTCAAATTGCAAATGCTGCAAAGGCTACGCGGCATAGGGCTTTTATGTGGCACGGACTGGACTCCGCTGTATAAAAACCGATTCTTTTACTCCCGCTACGACCACAGCGTAGGAACGGCTCTTATCGCATGGAATTTCACGCACGACAAGAAGCAAACTCTCGCAGCGTTATTCCATGACATCGCGACTCCAGCATTCAGTCATGTAAACGACTTTAGGACAGGCGACACGCTGAAGCAGGAAGCAACGGAAGAAGGGACAAGCGGTATTCTCGCAAGCAACACAGAGCTTATGGAACTGCTCGCAAAAGACGGCATAAATCTTTGTGATATAGACAATTACCACATTTACCCAGTATGCGACAACGAGGTTCCGAGCCTTTCCGCTGACCGCCTTGAATATATGTTTCCCTCTGGCATGGCACTAGAAGGGTTATGGTCGCTTGCCGAGATAAAAGCCGAATACAACGACATCTCGGTGCTGACAAACGAGAACGGCTACATTGAGCTTGGCTTCAGCACTATGGAGCTGGCAGAACATTACTGTGTGAACGCCTGCAAAGTGGGGCTTGTACTGCAAAAAAACGAGAATAAGCTTGCATTGAACCTTCTTGGAGAAATTCTGAATAAATCTCTTTGCAAGGGAATTACAAAGGAAAGCGATTTTTTCACAAAATCAGAAAGGGAGCTGCTGGAGCTGTTCATAAAGGAAGCGGAATCAAATTCAACGACAGAATTCGCTTCGCTTTTAAGAACATTTCTGTCTATGAAAAACATCTTGCACACAAACGAAGCAATGCCTAGTTCCTACTGCGTAAATCTTTCTGTCAAAAAAAGATATATAAATCCGCTCGTAAAAACAGGTGACAAAACGGCAAGAATCAGCACAATCTCAAAGGTCGCAAAGGATTACGTAGATTATTTTCTTAATTTTGAGGACAGTAAATACGGTTGTGTCTCACTACTCTAGAATTTCATATTGTTATTCGTTAAAATAACAATATGAAAAGATTTTGTTTATCTTTGCTTTTAGCAGTTTTATCAGTTTTTACAGCGATAAGTACACTCGGATGCCACAGAAAATCCAGTATTACTTATAATTACGAAAATGACGAATACATTGAGTCCATATCGCCTACAGGCATTGGACGTCTTTCTCCTATAGCAATCAGCTTTGTGAAATATCCAGAAGGCTCTATGGAAGATGCCATAAAACTGGATCCGCCACAACGTGGAACTTGGGAATTTGACGAGGACGGAAAATCAGCAGTTTTCACTCCTTCGGTTCCTTACAAGGCAAATTCTCAGATTGTGCTTTCCGTAGACTGCGGAAAACTTTTCGACACAGGAAAAGAAAAAGATTTCTACAAGCACGAATTCTGGGTTTCAACGCCTTCTTACGAACTTACATTCAATGAAGTTGTTCTTAACGAGCAGGAAGACGCTTACTATGTCTCAGGAATCGTAACTACAGACATTCCTGTTGAAGAAAAAGAAATAGCTTCCGTTCTAAATGCAAAACTTGCAAAGAAAAACCAAAAAATCACTTGGACACAAAAAGCAGAAAGAACAGACTGGGAATTCTCACTTAAAACCCCACGGGCAGAAGAAAAATCTAAATTTCTTGAGCTTACATGGAGCGGCATAAAGCTAGGGCTTTCAAAAGCACAGGACAAGCTTTTCGCTGGCTCAAAAACAATAGAAATTCCAGCAAAATCAGTATTCAGCATACTGGACATAAATACATCAAAGCCAAACACAATCCTCGTAAGCTTCTCAAAAGCTTTGGACACGGCTCAGGACATTGCGAGCTTTATATTCGCAAAGGATTTTGACGGAAGACATTTCAGCTCATTCAACGCAACGATACGAGGGAACGTACTCATAATATTCAGCGACAAAAGCTGGACAAGCGTTGAGTCAATGTCAATAGAAAAAGGAATACGGTCATCAGACGGCATTTACCTTGCAAAAAGCTCATCCGTAAACCTCTCTGAACGCTGGGATTTGCCAGCAGTCGAGTTCTTAAAAGACAATATCATCCTGCCAACAACGCAGGGAAGCGTCTTGCCAATAAGAACAAAGAACCTCGCTGGTGTTTTAATCCAAGTTTACGAGATTTTCTCTCAGAATATGCAGCAGTTCCTTCAGGTAAACGAACTTGACGAAACACAGGCAATGCAGCGAGTCGGAGAACCAGTCTGGGAAAAGAAGGTTGAGCTTGACTGGAACGATACGATGCAGAACCAGTGGGTTTCTCGTGGAATCGACCTCAGCGAGCTTGTCAAAAAATATCCAGACGGAATGTTCCATATCAGAATAACGTTCCGCAAAGACCAGATAAAATATGAATGTCATGCAAACCATGGGGATTTTTCTTCAATTCCTATGCCAGAAGACAAAATCACTCCGTATGAGACTCCAACAGAGAACAGCTGCTGGGATTATTGGGACAGTCTTAACTACGAGCAGAGGGACACTTTCTGGCAGTACAGGAACGACCCTTGCCACCCTGCATTCTATTATCCGTCATACAATGAGAAGAACCTTATCAGCAAGAACGTTCTTGTCTCTGACTTGGGAATTCTTGCAAAGCGTGACGTAAATAACTCGCTTTACGTTACTGTTGCGGACATAAGAACCGCAAAACCAGTTCCTAATGCAATGGTAGAAATCAGAACCTATGCAGGACGTGTAATCTCAGAGCAGAAAACAAATTCTGACGGAACTGTAATTTTCCCTGACGCTGAGAAATCTTATATAATCACAGCCTCTGCGAACAAGCAGATGTCATACCTCAGAATCGCCTCGGGAACTTCATTGAGCGTAAGCCATTTTGAGATTGGCGGAGAAAAGGCAGAGAACGGCGTAAAAGGCTTTATCTACGGCGAGCGTGGAGTCTGGAGACCAGGCGATAATCTTTACCTCACCTTTATTTTGCAGGACTTGGAGAAAAAACTTCCAGCAAACATTCCTGTAATATTTGAGCTTACAGACCCTCTCGGAAAACTTGTGGAGAGCCGTATGCTCGATGAGTCTTTGAACGGATTCTATCCTATAACTACAAAGACCAATCCAGAAGCCGTGACTGGTCAATGGACAGCAAGCGTAAAAATCGGTGGCAAAACTTGGACAAAATCACTCAAAATAGAGACAATCGTTCCAAACAGACTTGCCATTGACTTTTCAACCAACAGAAAGGTTCTTCTGGAAGACGGCAACACATTCACTATCAAAGGAAGCTGGCTGCACGGTGCTCCAACACCGAACTACGCGGCAGATGTCTCTGTCTCATTCTCAGAGTCAACAACAGCATTTGATGGCTACTCAGAATTTACGTTCTCAAATCCAAGCAACCATGTAGATTATTCACGAGAAATGATTTGGGACGGCAAGCTCAACTCAAATTCAACGGCAACATTCACCAAGTCGCTGGATGCTGGTAGTCACTTGCCAGGCAAGCTCAAAGCTCATTTCACGACACGCATTTTTGAGCCAGAAGGCGGCGTAAACGCACAGTCAACAACAATTCCGTTCTCGCCTTACAAAGGCTACGTAGGAATCAAGTTGCCAAAAGGCGATAGCGCACGCAACATGCTTCTTACTGACACAGACCATACAGTAGACGTTGTATTCCTCACAGAAGACGGAAAACCTGTAGACTACAGGGAGCTTCAGTACAAGATTTACAAGCTTGACTGGAAATGGTGGTGGGAAAGCGACGCATACTCAGATGCAAGTTATGTCTCATCAGACTACGCGGACTTAATAGACAGCGGAGAGGTTTCAATCAAAAACGGCAAAGGCTCGTTCAAATTTAACATAAAATACCCTTCTTGGGGCCGCTACATGGTAGAAGTCAACGACGGATACAGCGGACATAGTGCAGCAAAAATCGTGTACATCGACTGGCCGGGCTGGGCTGGTCGCGCACAGGAAAGCGGAAGCGGAAGCTCTGCAATGGTTCCGCTCGTTGCTGACAAAAAATCATACAAGACAGGCGAGACAGCTTCTATTCAGTTCTCTTCATCAAAAGGTGCTTGTGCCCTTGTTACTATCGAGAAATCAGGCAACATCATCAAGCAGGACTGGATTGAGACGGCTGATGAGACGACTTCTTACAAATTGCCGCTCACAGAGAACATGACACCTAACGTATACGTTCATGTCACTTTGCTGCAGCCTCATATGCAGACCGCAAACAGTCTGCCAATAAGGCTTTACGGAGTTGTTCCTGTCAACGTAGAGAATCCAAAAACGAATCTAAAACCTGTAATCACATCCGTGGACAAAATGGAGCCTAACAAGGACGCTACATTCTCGGTAAGCGAAGCAGAAGGCAGAGAAATGACGTACACAATAGCTGTCGTTGACGAAGGTCTTCTCGGCTTGACGAACTTCCACGGACAAAACCCTAAATCTGCGTTCTACAAGAAAGAAGCTTCTCAGCTTGCAAGCTGGGACATCTACAGATATGTTATGAGCGCTTATTCAGGCAAGCTTGAGACACTTGTAGCAATCGGTGGTTCTGACGACGCAATAGACAATACAACCCGCGACCAGAACAGGTTTGCGCCAGTAGTAAAATATTTTGGTCCGTTCAAGCTTGAAAAAGGCGAGAAGAAATCTACTACGTTCAAAATGCCTAACTACATCGGTGCGGTACGAGCAATCGTAGTAGCAGGAAGCAACGGAGCTTACGGCGTTGCAGAAAAAACAGTTCCTGTAAAGTCTGACTTAATGGTTCAGCCTAGCTTGCCACGCACATTGGGCGTAAACGAAAAGGTAAACGTTCCTGTAACTGTATTCAACGGAACAGCAAGCGAAAAAGATATATCTGTATCGCTTGTATCTACAGGAAGCCTCACATACACAAAGACGGAGCAAGTTCATATTGAAGGCAACGGCAGAAAAACCGTAAACTTCGTGCTCGAAACAACTTCTGCAGGAACAGCTTCTATTGAAGTAACCGCAAAGGCTGGCTCAATAAAAGCTTCTTCGGCAGTACCAATCGATATTCTCTCTCGCGGTGTTCCAGTCCGCTACAAAGAATCCTTTGTCGTAAAAGCTGGAAAGCACGAGAACGTAAAAGTTACGACTCCAGGAGAAAAATCTACAACAGAGCTTAAACTGGAGCTTTCTACCCTGCCACCGATTGATTTGACAAACAGATTGTCATATCTAATCGAGTATCCACATGGATGTATAGAGCAGATTACTTCGGGTGGATTTCCTCAGCTGTATCTTACGGACTATGTAACTCTTTCTCCTGACAAAATCGCACAGGTAAAGAACAACGTAATGTCAGTAATTGACCGCTATACGAACTACCAGACAACTTCTGGTGCAATGGGCTACTGGCCTGGCAGCAACGGACCGCATGAATGGGGAACTTGCTATGCGAGCCACTTCATGCTGGAGGCAAAGAACAAGGGATATACAGTTCCTGACAGTCTCCTCAACCCAGCATTGGATTACATTGCAGAGGCTGCAGCAAACTGGACGGAGACTACAGACTCGAATATGTCTATTGACAATTCTCGCAACATTCAGGCATACAGGCTCTTCGTGCTTGCGCTTGCAGGAAAAGCAAACCTTGGTGCGATGAACCGAATGAACAACAAGGAGCTTGAAAGCGAGGCAAGACTTCTTCTTGCAGCAAGCTACGCTCAGAGCGGAAGAAAAAACAACGCAAAAGATGTGTTGAAGCTCTTCTCACGCAAGAGGGGCGTATTCCGCAGACTCGGCGGCGATTTCAGCTCAAGCGTACGAGAAAGCGCAATGTATCTATTCAGTCTCACAGCCCTTGAAGATTCTTATGCAGATAAGATTGCAAAAGACATCGCAGGAACACTTTCAAAGGACAGCTGGCTTTCAACACAAGAAACAGCATGGGCTTTAATGTCAATTTTGCCGTACTATTCTAGCCAGCACGAGAAAGATGCAGCCTACACGCTAACATCATCAGGCTCATCAATATCAGGCAAGCTGGAAAAAGTCTCAGCTACAGAAACCCTTGTTGCTGACAAATCAGCGAGCGAGCAGCATGTAATTGTTGAGAATAAGGGCAAGAAAACACTTTACGGCATACTTACTGCAAGCGGAATGTCTGTTCCTGGAACTGAGAAAGAACAGAACGAAGGCCTTTCTATGACCGTATACGGGCTTAGAGATGTAAACGCAAGTAAGGTAGGCGACACAGTCAATATCAGCGTCGAAATCACAAATGATTCAGGCATGGACTTAGAGAACCTCGCCCTTACTGTACCAGTTGCAACTTGCTTTGAGTTTGCCAACGACAGAGTCGCAGGCAATTACAACAGCAATGCAACGTATACATACCAAGACATCAGGGACGATGCGATTTATACGTATTTTGACCTGAAAAAAAACAGAACCGTTACTTATAAATTCACCGCAGCAATACCATACAGCGGAGAGTTCTACATTCCGGCAATACACGCAGAAGCAATGTACAACAACGACATTGCAGCGGTCAAACCAGGTCAGCGTGTAAAAGTTCTGAAGTAGAATGTCCAAAGCAACAATCGGATGATTAAATTTATAAGCAAACATAAAAAAATAGCCACAGCAGGAGGAATTCTTGCTGTGGTTCTTGCCCTTGTATATTTTGCACCAATCAAAGAGCTTAAAACAAAGCCTGTCTGCTCTTATGCCTTGTACGACAAGACGGGCAGGCTTTTAGGTGCAAAAGTCGCGGCGGACGGTCAATGGCGTTTTGAAAAGGGTGCCGTTCCGTCCAATTTTGAAAAAGCCATAATAACATTTGAGGACAAGCGGTTTTATCATCATTTGGGAATAGACCCTTTTTCTATTGCAAGGGCAATCGTTCTTAACACAAAAAACAAAAGAATCGTCTCTGGTGGTTCTACGCTTACAATGCAGACAGTTCGCTTGCTGGAAAAAAATCCGCCCCGCACAATCAGGCAAAAAATGCGGGAAGCTGCCGTTTCATTGATAATAGAAATCAGATGGTCAAAAAAACGCATATTAGAGACTTACTGCGCAAACGCTCCGTTCGGTGGTAACGTAGTAGGCCTTGAAGCCGCATCTTGGCGTTATTTTGGTCGTCCACCAGAGTCTCTATCATGGGCAGAGTGCGCGACGCTTGCTGTTCTTCCAAACCAGCCGTCGCTCGTTTATCCTGGTGCAAATTCTGAAATTCTTCTTGCAAAGCGTGACAGGCTGCTAAAAAAACTGTACGAAAAAAAATACATCGACTTAAAGGAATACGAGCTGGCTCTTTTGGAACCGTTGCCTAAAAAGCCTTATAATTTGCCGCAGATTACACCGCATTACCTAGAGCTTCTCAAAAAAAATGCATCGCCCAGTCAGACAAAGTTCTACACGGACATTGATTCGTCATTGCAGAAGAACGTAACAAGGATTCTGGAAGACTGGTCTTCATTGCTCTATAAACGCGGAATCAATAACGCTGCGGCACTCGTAATAGAGACAAAAACAGGCAATGTGCTCGCTTATTGTGCAAACACAGGATTTGTAAGAAACAAGTACACAAGGGATGTAGACCTTATTCAATCACCCCGCAGCTCAGGGAGTCTTTTAAAGCCGTTCCTTTTTGCCGCGATGCTCGATTCAGGACAGCTCTTGCCAGAACAGCTTGTGGTTGACATTCCTACGCGAATAGGAAACTATCACCCAGACAACAATGTTCCTCAGTACAAGGGCGCACTACCCGCATCAGAAGCTCTTTCTCGCTCGCTCAACATTCCTGCAATACGGGAACTACGCGAATATGGAGTGAACGCGTTCTTGAGCTACTTGCAGAAATGCGGATTCACAACGTTAAACCGAGGAGCCGATTTTTACGGTCTCCCGCTCATTCTTGGCGGCGGCGAAGTAACGCTGTGGGAAAGCACCTTTGCATACGCCGCAATGATGAACAAAGCCGCAGGCTGCAAAACAAACTTTCCAGCAAGCAGAGGGGCGGCATATCTTACGTTGGATGCTCTCGTAAAGGGAACAAGACCAGCAGAAGAGGCAAACTGGCAGATTTTTGCGAATTCTAAAAAAATCGCATGGAAGACAGGAACTTCCAGCGGCAACAGGGACACGTGGGCAATTGGCACTACCCCAGAATATACGGTCGGTATTTGGATTGGCAACGCCGAGGGCTACGGAGTCGCAGACCTAAAAAGCGTCTCGACTAGTGCCCCCGTACTGTTCGACATCTTCTCTGCCCTACCGACAACGACATGGCCAGAGACTCCATGGCGAGACATGACAGAGGAAACCGTGTGCGCAAAGTCTGGCTATATGGCAGGTCCTTATTGCGCAGAGACAAAAAAGATTTGGCGTGCAAAAAACGCTCCAATCTCAAAAGCCTGCCCATATTGCAAGCTGGTCTCATTCACTCCAGACGGCAAGTATCAGGCATCAGCCGAGGATTTGACAGGCATCTACACAGGTCAAATGCCTTTAATGCAAAAATGGTTCGTTCTGCCTACAAACATAGAGTATTGGTACAAAAAAGCGAACATAGGCTACAGAAGCCTGCCAGATTTCGTTCCATGGCACAAAGGTTCTAGTGCAAACGAGATTTCAATTCTTTTTCCAGAAGAAGGCTCTCATTTAATTATTCCTATTGATTTGAACGGAAAAAAAGGAATGATGGTCATGCAGGCAACAGCACGTTCTCTAGAAAATGAGCTTTTTTGGGATTTAGACGGAGAATTTTTAGGAGCAACGACAACGATTCACCAAATGGGAGCGGCTCCTAGCGTTGGCAAGCACAAACTAACGATAACAGATAAGAACGGAAACAGAAAAACTCGAATATTCGAGATAATCCCCGCGGATTACGAATAAACGCGAAGTTACTGATAAAAAAAACAAAGCGGCTGGAGTCGGGGTTGTGACACAAACATCACTTGAGCTTTGCTCACCGTGATGTTTGCTGGCACGTTTCCGACGGGAAGCCGCTTTGTTTTTAGATTAAATTAAAAACTCTGTGTTTTTTCTATAAAAACCAAAAACTTAGATTGCGAACAAATCTGCATAAGCTTTGAGGGCTGCGTCTGTATCATGTGCAAGAACTTTCTTTGCGAGAGTCTTACCAAGCTGAACGCCTTCCTGGTCAAAGCTGTTGATATTCCACAAGAATCCCTGGAACATAACTTTATTCTCAAAGTGAGCAAGAAGAGCACCCAAAACTTTTGGAGTGAGTTTGTCGGCATAAATCAAGCTAGACGGACGCTCGCCTGCAAAAGCCTTGTTCGGGTCCTCGTGTGTTTTACCGCAAGCAAATGCCATAATCTGAGCAACAACATTAGCGCAGAGTTTTTTCTGGCTTGTGCTGCCTTCAATTACGACATCGTTTCCAGCCTGATTCTCCTTGAATGCGATGAACTGCAAAGGAGTTACATCAGTTCCCTGATGAAGAAGCTGGTAGAATGAGTGCTGTCCGTTTGTACCTGGCTCACCAAAAATCACAGGACCTGTAACATAGTTGATAGCTTTTCCAAAGCGGTTTACGCTCTTTCCGTTTGATTCCATATCAAGCTGCTGCAAGTGAGCTGGGAAGCGGTTCAAAGCCTGAGAATATGGAAGAACTGCTGTAGCAGGGAAATTCTGAACATTGCGCTCGTAAACACCAATAAGAGCATCAAGCATTGAAGGATTCTTCAAGATGTCGCGGTTCTTTGCAAGCTCGTCTTCTTCGTGAGCTCCGTCCAAGAATTCTGCAAATACTTTTGGACCAAATGCAAGTGAAAGAACTGCTCCACCAACGCCAGAAGTAGAGGAATAGCGACCTCCAATGTAGTCATCCATATAGAATGCAGCAAGGTAATCTGGGTTATGAGCAAGAGGGCTTGTCTCACTTGTAACAGCAATCATGTGCTTAGATGGGTCAAGACCAGCCTTTTTGAGCGCGTCTTTTACAAAAGACTCGTTTGTGAGAGTCTCCAATGTTGTTCCTGATTTTGAAACAAGGATGAAAAGAGCATGAGCGAGGTCTGTAGATTTAAGAACAGCAGTTGCATCATCTGGGTCAACGTTTGAAATGAATTTTGCATCCATTTTGAAAGTGCCGTTTGTTCTTGCCCAGTTTTCAAGAGCCAAGTACATAGCGCGTGGTCCCAAATCGCTTCCACCAATACCAATCTGAACTACAGTCGTGAATTTCTCGCCCTTTGCGTTTGCGATTGCACCAGAATGAACTTTGTCAGCAAACTCTGCGATGCGTTTCTGCTCATTCTTGTAAAAATCACGCTTGTTGCCACCGTCTGCCTGAACATCGTTGCCAAGCTGACCACGTGTAAGATGATGAAGAACCAAGCGTTTTTCACCAGTGTTAACGATTGCGCCATTGTAAGTCTCTGCGAATTTATCAACAAGCTGAGCCTCGTCTGCGAGAGATGCGAGAACTGCAAGAATCTGCTCGTTAACTTGTTTTGCAGCATAGTTATATGTAAGACCTGCTCCCATCGGCATTGAGTATTTTGCAACGCGTGCTGCAGCATCAGAACCAGTAAGCTCTTTAGCGATAGAAACAGCTCCTTTCAATGTTTGAAGCTTCTTGAACGAACCAAGAGTGTCAAGATTTTCCCAAGAAATTGCCATTTTTTGCTCCTAATAAAAAACAATTAAAGGTGCCCCGAAACCCAAAAGTTCCAGAACAAGCACAGTATAGCATTTTTAGATTTCTTTATAAAGGGTGATAATACAACGTTTGAGCAATTAAACCTGTTATTCTTTATCTTTATTATCGTAATTGTTTGTGGATTTTAACAAATCCGGCAGCACCTATACATAAGGCACAGATGAGACGTTCTCTAACGGAGGATCAACCTTAACAAGAGAAGGCTGCCCTTTGTTGTAGATTAAACCAATTGACAGCCTCCACAGTTTATTTAGACATGAAGCCAGACAATCATCTCACCAGTTTTTCTGTTTCCCCATGAACCATAAGGAATAGCAGTAAAATCTTTTTCCTTGAATACAGGAGCTTCAGCAGAAACGGAATCTTCCGTATCATGTTTAAGGAACAGCTTTTTCCCCTTAAAATGCAGTAGCAATGTACCACCAAGCAGATTTTCGTCCCATTCTTCCGTAAATTTGTTTTTCGCCTCTACATAAACTGCCGCCAAGTCATCGCCATTGTCACACTCTTCCAAACAGTAGACTTCGGGACCTCGCAAAATAGCAGCTTTTCCACAATTTGCCCTTACAAGAGGGTTTGCAAAAACGAGCTTTGCTGCAAAATCAAAGTCAATTTCTATAGAATCATTTTCCCAAATACGATTTATAGAGTAATAATTTTTTTCAAAAATACAGTTTATCTCTTTTCCATTCAATTTTATACAAAAAGACGAAGCAAAAAGAGGTTTCCTAATATTCAAGGAAAATTCAGATTTCTCACATTTTACAGAAACTTTAATTTTTCCATTGCGAGGATATACGGTCTCCATTTTTAAGCAGATGTCCTTTCCATCAACCATAATTTTTGAATCATTTTGTATAAAAAGATTTACGTAGACATCTTTATCAGACACATCATAGATGTACTGCCCCAACGAAGCGAATGTCCTTGCAATATTCGTCGGACAGCAGGCTACATCAAACCATTTTTGGCGCACGGCTTTTACATGTGCACGAGAAGATTTTTCAAGACAGATATCAGGCCAGACCTCAAGAGGATTCACATAAAAATAGCTGTTACCTTCCAGAGAGATTCCTGCCCTTATGGTGTTATAAAGAGCCCTCTCACAAATATCAATATAAGAAGCATCCTTTGTAAGATGTGCCATTCTAAAGCCAAACAAAGCAAGTCCTATTGAAGCACACGTCTCAGAATAATTAGAATCGTTCGGCAAATCATAATCAGCAGTAAAACACTCCAAAAAACCAGATGACCCAATTCCAGCTGTAATATACATTCGCCTTTTAACCATATTATTCCAAAGTATCTTGCATCGCTCCAGAAGAGTTTCATCGCCGTTAAGCCTTGCCAAATCCGCCATCGCACAATAAAGGTACACAGCACGTACCGCATGTCCTACAGCAGTCGTCTGCTGACGTACAGGGATATGTGACTGAGAATATTTAGGGTCATAATTGTTAAAATCATGGAAAATATGCTTAAATCCTGGCTGCTTAATTTCTTCAAGAAATATATTAGGGCTTTGTCCCCTTGCATCTACAAAATAAGTGGCAAGCTCCAGATATTTTTTGTTCAAAGTCACTTTATAAAGTTTTACAAGGGCAAGCTCTATTTCAGGATGACCAGGATATCCTTGAATTTTACCCTTCTCAAAACCGAATGTATCTGAAATTAAATCAGCAAGCCTGCATACGCAGTCAAGAAGTTTCGTTTTTCCTGTTGCATTGTAATATGCAACAGCAGCCTCAATTAAATGCCCAGCACAGTAAAGCTCATGCCCTTCACAAAGATTCTTCCACTTGTTCTCAGGTTCAACCAGCGTATAGTACGTGTCAAGATAACCATTCTTTTCCTGTGCCCTGCAAATCAAATCTATTACGCTGTCTGCCTGAGCTTCCAGCTCAGGGTTCTCCTTAGACTCCAACGTATAGGCAACTGCCTCAAGCCATTTAGCAGCATCAGAATCTTGAAAAACAGTTCCCTTTCGTATACCTTTTTTGTCACCAGCAGCAATTCTAAAATTTTCAAGACAGTAGCTTGGAGGAGCGTCAGGAACATTATCATTCAGAATCTGCCACTGATACGGCAAGACACTCTCTTCTATCAGCTTTGTATATCTATTCCAATATTTATCATTAATATGAATATTTCTTAAGCTTATTGCATTCTTACCCTGCATATAAAAGCTCCTTAATCTTTTTTAACTACCTAAACGTTTAATTAAAGATTATAACTCTTTTTTCAGAAAATCAAGATTTTTTTATTAACATTTCAAAAAAAGTAATGTACATTTTATAAAATGGCGACTATAAAACAGATTGCGCAGCTCGCCCATGTTTCCGTAGCCACAGTTTCAAACGTGCTTAACGGACGGTCAGGAGCTGCAGGACCCGAAAAATCAGCAGAGATAATTGAAATTGCAAACAAGCTTAATTACACCGCAAACGTATTTGCAAGAAGACTACAGCAGGGAAAATCCAACTGCATAGGCGTAATTGCCGAAGACCTTACAGTTTTTAACACTCCCTATATTGTTGACGGCATAGATGCAAAATGCAAAGCGACAGGCTACGAGATGCTGCTTGAGAATATGCGTCTGTACCAACGGTTTGGAATTGACTTTTCAAATGTTGACGCACAAAAAGAACTCTGTATCACACATATAAACAGCCTGCTATCAAAACAGGTTGAAGGAATAGTATATATTGCAAACCACTGCAGAGAAATTTCGTATCTTCCAAACGAAATAAATGTAAATCTTGTCTGCGCATACTGCTTCTCAAACAGCAGTAAATACCCGTCGGTTCTTATGGATGATGAAAAAGCAGGGTATGAAATAACAAAACTTCTCATAGAAAAAGGTCACAAGCAGATTGGCGTTATCTGCGGACCTGTTTTTAGTTACCACACGCAAAAAAGGCTTCTTGGCTATCAGGAAGCTTTATTCGACTCAGGTATTCTGTACAATGCAAAAAATGTTAACTATGGCAACTGGCAAAGAGATGATGGCTACAAATATGCAAAGGAACTTTATGAGCTTGGCTGCACGGCAATATTTGCGTTCAACGACCTTATGGCAGGAGGAGCAGAAGACTGGCTACGAGACAACGGTCTCTGTGCCGGAAAGGATG
>CADCRJ010000078.1 GCA_902803735.1 uncultured Spirochaetaceae bacterium | reverse complement strand
GATAGGGATTCCTGCGGCAATTCCGTTAAAAAAAACAGATTTATTTTTCATTTAAAAATCCTAGACACAAAAAATTTTCTATAAATCACAGCAAATAGAGTCAGAACAAGAATTCCGGCAAAAACTTCCAGTGGATACATAATCACGCAATCTTCTGGAATAAGCAAGGATAAAATACCCATAGCAGCTGCAGGAGGAAGCAACAGACCAAAAAACTTGACGAACAGAATTATATACAAGCATATCGGAACAACAGCTGACCACAGCGGGAATCCAAAAAGCATGCAAAGGATATATCGAGACACAGCACCTGCAAAGGCACAAAGGGTTACAAGCAGAACAACAGACATCCATCGGCTCAAGGCGACGCTTTTTTTGTTGGTAAGCTCAGTAAAGGCGACCAAAAGAGGCGGCGCAACGCAAAACTTCACGTCAAACCGTATGCACAAAAAAGCGATGAAAAGCACAAGAATTGACCTGAACGCAAAGCCTGTAAAATATTCCTTTTTATCTACGTTTACAGGACTATACGCTTCAACTGGCTTTGCTCCTCTTTTTTCAAGGAGAAGCCGTAGCAAAATGACGACCAAGGTCAGGAAAAAAGCCGCAACAATGTAGATAGCTCCCCGCGTCTGTACAAGAACAGGCAGGGATATCGCAGAAATCATCGGGGCAAACGAAGTCCGAGAAAAGAAAAGAATCAGCTGACCAAGCATAAAAGCCAGAACAAACTGAACCCACAAGGGCAACGGAACAAAAATCACTATAAGGACACCTAGAATGGCACAGATTGAAATACAAGCGAGCATTCGCACGTAGCTTGTGCTCCATGCAAGCTTTGGTGCTATAAAGCAACCTACAGAAAGAGCCGCAATCTCAGGAAAAATAATTTCCTTTTCGCCAAAAAGTTCCGCTGCAAGAATCATAAGAAAAAGCACCAGCAGCATACAAAAGTACGAAGTAAACAGCCGTGGTGCTTTAAAATCAATGGATTTGTTCGTTCCAAAAATATGAACCATGATTTTTGGATTATATCACAAAATCCAAAAACATTTCTATTGCTTATCTGAGGCTTTAATTTTATTTCCGTCGCTGAATGCCTGTCCAACAACCTCGCCTATTGCTCGGTAGACATGGAACGAAGCGTCATACATTATTGGCTGAAGTTTGCCCAAGTCAATTTTGCCATCCGTAAGGATTGCGTCATCAGCCTGCTGTGCGATGATCTTTCCGACAAGCATCTCTCGCTTTTCGTCCCATTCCTTGACCTCGCACTCAAGAGTAAGCGGATATTCTTCAATAATAGGAGCATTTACGTGCTCACTTTTGTGAACATGAACACCAGCTTTCTCTATTTTGTTCACGTTGTTACCGCTCTCAATTCCAAAGTAGTCAGAAATAGTTACTGTACTCCTTGTGGCAAATGCAACGGTAAACGCACCTGTTTTCTTAAGGTTCTCAGTCGTCTTATGCTTTGCAAGATAAAGCGTTATCTCGCCGTAATCCGACTGGATTCCCCAAGCCGCGTTCATTGCGTTTGGCACTCCGTTCTCGTCATAAGTCCCGATAATAAATACGCCCTCTGGAACAATCACAGAATGTTTTGCATCAAATTCCATAGTAAACTCCTTGGTTTTAGTTTATCACAAAAACAACGGCTTGCAAGCTGTCACAGCATCGAAAAAAGAATCAAGCAATCAAATAAATCTTTATTCGAAATTTCAAGAGCAATATTCTTTATTGAATCTATGGCTTTTTTTGTTTCAAAACTTTTTCCATTTTTGAGCACCAACGGAATTACACAAAGCAATAAATCAAACTCAGAGGGCTTTTTCCATGATGAAATAAAATCCATAAAATTCTTTGCTGAATTATCACTCAACGCACTAAAAAGCCCTAGAAGTCCATAAGTTCCTTTTCTCAGCAAATACTCTTTGGCCTGCTCTTGACATTCCGATAAAATCCTTTCTTCCAACGATACATATTCCATCATAATCTTCCTTGTGCAAATAGAAGAATTTTTCCAAGAGTCCGTATAGTTATTAATACCAAGCAACCGTTCCTTTTTCAGGAATTATATTTTGTTCATTTATGATTTTAGTTATATCACGAACAGCATGAGAACCATATTCATAATAATGGCTTGTTTCTTTAGGAATACCAGCTTCATCTTCTGTTATAGGAGGCCTTCCGTCTTCTTTTCGCATACCATTTATACCATCGAGAATAATCTTTGCATCCTTTTGAGTAAAAGATCTCAAATAATCATCTGGTGCATGTGTAATGATATTAATAGATTGATTTGTAATGTTAACCTCAATAATGCCAGGTTCAGAAGAAAAATCCCCTTCGACATAGTAATAATACTTGATGATTTGGTAATCTTTATAAAACCGTTTATACTTTACCATAAAGCCCTCCTATACCAATGCTGCAAGTTTCTTTCCGTACCAGATGCCCGCAATACATTCTGCCACACTCAAAACCACGAATATAAAGGGCATTTTTGGCTCCGCTAGTCACCTTTAAAGATTTTTATATTGACCAAAAAGAATCGAAATATAATCACGTTTACCGTAAATTATTCTATCTATGTAAACATCAGAGCTGATTTGTCTATAGAACGCAAGATAATTATTGTACCTAACAAATCTATATGGCGTTTCCACTCCATTTGGCAAAAAAACTTTAACACCAATATTGTCCAATGTTCTTAAATCTGAAATTGCAGAACGTATTCCTTGAATTGTGTTTTGTGCCGCAATAGGATTCTGTTTTTCAACAGCAATATAATCAAAAGTTTCGTCTAAATCTTGCAGTGATTCTGGAGAATAATGGAGAGTATTAGACATTGAATCGTTCCTTAAAATGCTTTTCTACATCTTCTTCTGAAAGCCATCCGTTTTGTTCGCCGGAAAGTCGTCCCTTCTGGAGTTCACACATTAATTTAAGGGCAGCTTTTGTTTTTTCATAATTTTCCTGTTCCGCAATATCAACAATAGCGTAAGCTCCACGTCCATTTTTTGTAAGGAAAACAGGTTCGTTTTCTCTTACTTCAGTAAGTACAGCTGCGTAATTTCTTAAATCTGATACAGGACGAATATTTGGCATAAATTACCCTCCTAAAAATGTGATAAATCTTACGTATGCTATTATAGCATATTTTATGTAAGGTACAATGATAAAATTAACAAATCGAACATTCTAAAAATTAAACAGAAAATCCTATTTCCTATAAATCACAGCGAAGTTTCTGCCCTTTACTATTTCTGTAACTGTAATATCTGCAAATCCGGCCTGTTTTCCGAGTTGTACCAAGTCTTCCGGATCAAACTTCTTAAAGCCTTTTTCTGTCATTTTTGTTCGGGTAAGCCATTCTTTTGTGTAAACGGCATTTACAAAGCAGCCACCAGGAACAAGACAGCGGCGGATTTCTGACAGGCCTTTTACGGTATCTGACCAGAAATATACGGTATTTATAGAAGAAACGGCATCGAAAGTATTATCCGGGAAGTTTAGATTGCAGCAGTCACCTACTTCAAGATTCAACCGTTTTTCTCTGGCAGCGTGCTTGTTGCGTTTTGTTGCCAGTGATTTCATGTCTTCAGAAATATCAATTCCATAAAGATTACAGCCAAAAGCCTTGTCAGTCAGGGAAAGAAGATATCCGTTTCCGTATCCAATATCCAAAAGCTTTTGGTTTTTATCGAGAGACAGGATAGAAACCGTCTTTTTGTACATCTGCTGATTTATGATGTTCATGCACTTGCAGCAGAAAAAGCCGATAATCCCGTGTGGATTTCCAAACTGACTGCCGATGTAATCATTTAGTTTGCTCATGCTTTCCATTCCTTCTTCAAAAGTGCATACTCGTATGTATTCTCGTAAATAGGATTTCCATGTTCGTCATTCACAAAGGAAACAAACTCCTTATAGAGCCCTTCCCTTCTGAATCCGAGTTTTTCAAGCAGTTTCTGGCAGCTGAGGTTGTAATCTTCTGTATAGGCGTAAACACGGCGGGCACCGCATTTTTCAAAGAGATATGTGATGTAAGCACG
>CADCRJ010000077.1 GCA_902803735.1 uncultured Spirochaetaceae bacterium | reverse complement strand
CCCGCGATGGTATGACCTGTGCCGTCGCTCTTATGTGAGGAATTTGAAATGAAGAAGATTGTTGTTGTTGGAATGGGTCCCGGCTCAATGGGCGGAATGACGGAGGACGCGAAAGCTGTGATTTCTGCCGCGGATGAGGTGGTTGGATATAAAACCTACATAGATTTACTTCGTGAGCAGTTCCCTTCGGCTCGCTTCTATGATACAGGAATGCGGCAGGAAGAGGACAGATGCCGTTACGCTCTGGAAGCGGCTGATAGCGGTAAGCTTATTGCCCTTGTCTGCTCTGGCGATTCCTCTGTTTATGGTATGGCAGCCCTGCTCATTGAGGTGGCGGAGGCAAGCAAGGAGTTCTCTGGCGTTGAGATTGAGATTGTGCCCGGCGTGACGGCGGCATTGAGCGGCTCCGCTGTTCTGGGGGCTCCTCTTACGAACGACTTTGCAGTAATTTCGTTGAGCAACCTGCTTACTCCTCTGAGCCTGATAGAAAAACGTTTGCGTGCGGCTGCGTCTGGAGACTTTTGCATTGCCTTATACAATCCGAGAAGTCATGGCCGCCCTGATGCTCTTAAAAACGCTTGTTCCGTGCTGCTTGAGCAAGTAAAACCTGATACTGTCTGCGGATGGGTGCGTAACATCGCCAGACGCGGGGAGGAGTTCCATTTTTGTACGCTCAAGGAGCTTATGAGCGCGGAGCTTGATATGTTCTGCACTGCTTTTGTCGGAAATTCTCTGACCCGCCTTGTCGAGCATGGTGGACGCACTTATATGGTAACGCCCCGTGGCTACGGGCTAAAAACAGAGTCGGGCCGATGAGAATACTTGTCTTTGCGGGTACGACCGAGGCCAGGGAATTTGTGCGTCTTGCCTGTGGGCGTGGTTTTGAAGTTACGGCGAGCGTTGCTACGGAATATGGGCGCGAGGTGCTTGAAGAATCATTCTCGCTTTGCCGTGAGGAAGGTTCTCTTTGTGAGGTTCTTACGGGGCGTATGGACGAGGGCGGTATGCTCAGTGTCATTCCGGGTTTTGATGCCGTCGTTGACGCTACGCATCCGTATGCGGTGGAAGTGTCTGCAAATGTGCGTGCAGCTTGCGAGAAACTTAATAAGCCATGCTTTCGTTTGTTCAGAAATTGTTCGGATGATTCCGATTTTTTTTGTGAAATTGGCGATTCCGTGGTAGAATTTTCTTCTATGCAAGAAATATGTGCGGCTCTTGATAAGACTTCTGGCAATATTTTCATATCGACAGGAAGCCGTGATGTCGTGGCATTTAAAAGCGTTGCGAGAATAGGCGAGCGTGGCTTTGTTCGGGTTCTGCCTACCGCGGATGCGATTGAGAAGTGCCGCAATGCAGGATTTTTGCCCGGCCACATAATCGCAATGCAGGGACCTTTTTCTGAGCGGCTTAACGAGGCCATGTTCCGTGAGGTTTGTGCAAGCGTTCTTGTGACGAAGAGAAGCGGTAAAAACGGTGGTTATGCCGAGAAGGTTAGGGCTGCTCTTTCTTGTGGCATGAAAGTTTTTGTGCTTTTGTGCCCTGATTCTGCGTCTGGCGGGGTCTATACGGATTATGAAGAATTGCTCTCGGCTTTGGGTCGTCTACGAGGAGGTGCTTAATATGAAATCTGCTGTGCTGGTTGGTATTGGTGCGGGTTCTTATGGCGGAATTACTGATGATGCCCGAACTGCGATAGAGGCGGCTGCCGTTGTCGTGGGGGCTTCTCGCGTAGTGAGTTCCGTCTCGGATTTGATACACGGACACTCGTTTTATGAATATAATCCGGAGCGTATCCTTGAGATTTTCGACTCTTATTGTGAGAGCTCGACGAAGAGCGGAAAAAATTCTCATGTGAAGATTTGCGCAGCTCTTTTTTCTGGCGACACGGGCTTTTATTCTGGTGCCACAAAGCTTTATTCCCTTTTAGTGGAGAAAGGCTGGTCGGTCAAGATTTTCCCTGGCATTTCTTGCGTTCAGTATTTTGCGTCACGGCTTGGAACTGTCTGGCAGGACTGGCATCTTGTTTCGGCTCATGGCATTTCTTGCAATCTTGGAGCGCATCTCAGGGCAGGGCTCAAGACCTGTTTTATTACTGGCGGGGATATTACGGCGTTAAGCATAATGGAATTCCTTTCTTCCCGCGGTTTAAACGATATTGAAGTCTCTATAGGAGTTCGGCTCTCATATCTTGACGAGCAGATTTATACTGGCAAGGTAAGCGATGCTCTTGGCTTTGCGAAGAAAAACATGACTTCGGAGCTTGCCGTGGTTCTGGTTGACATGGGCGTTCTTAACGCGGAGTACGGCCCTGCTGCACTTCCTGACGAGGTGTTTGTACGTAGCGAGGGGGAGACTCTTGTTCCTATGACCAAGCAGATTGTGAGGGCTTCCGTGATGTCTTTGCTTTCACTTCGCGACGACGAGGTTTTCTGGGATGTCGGGGCTGGAACGGGGGCTGTGAGCGTTGACGCTGCCCGATGTGCCGCGTGCTCGGTTTACTCCGTCGAGGATAAGGCCGAAGCCATTTTGCTTGAGGAGAAGAATCGGGCGAAATTCTGTGTGCTTAACATGGAGATTGTGCGGGGACACGCTCCTGAAGCTCTTGTTGATTTGCCTGCACCCGATGCGGTTTTTGTAGGGGGAAGCGAGGGGCATCTTTCCGATATAATCAGGACGGCGTACAAGTCTCATGCAAAAGCAAACAAGGAGAGTCCGCTCAGGGTTGTCGTTGCGGCTGTTACGACAGAGACTCTCGTTGAGTGCATGGAGATTTCAAAGGAGCTTGAAGGTGTGACTTGCGAGGTGACACAGGTTTCTGCCGCTTCGACAAAGCTTCTGGGCCGTCACCATCTGCTTCGCGCTGAGAATCCTGTCTTTTTGATTTCCTTATCGTGAAAAAAAATATTTGCCATTTTAGTGTTAAATTGGTAAATTTCCTTATATGGATAAATTTTATGGATTCACCAGCGGTGTTCTGAAACAGATTTCTACTATTGTAGTGAGTCTCAAGAAAGGTAATTTTTTGCCTGAGCGTACAAAAAAATTTGAGCGGGCAGTTGCATTTATGTGCCATTATCTTGAGCTTGATGAAATTCAGACTGTTTTATTTTGTAGTTTTTTCACCGCTTTTTATGATTACAGCGAAAGACCTGTATCTTTGTATTCGCTGTCAGACTTTTATGAATGTAATCCTTTGTGTCTTGTTCAGTACAAGAATTCCATCGATATTCTTGTTGATAAGAATTACATTGAGGAGTGCGAGACTCCTGACGGGATGTACGGACAGGCATTCTACAAGATTCCGGATTATGTTACGGACGCGATTGTGTCAAACACGAAGATTGTGAAGATGGTGGATGAGAACACAAGGTCAATCCAGCATTTTATACGCCGTCTTGAAAGAATCGTTGACCGCCGCATAGAGAATGACGAGTCGATTGAATCGATGTTCAAGCGGATAAAACATCTTGAGAACGAATACAAGCACAGGGAAGAAATAAAGAGAATTATCGAGATACTTCCTGATATTTCTGACAGAGAGCTTCTGTATGATACTGCTGCTGGAATGTTCAACCATCTTTCTACTGACGTTGAGTTTATGATTCTCGTGAACCGCGGTTCTGATGCTACGAACAGGCAGAACATAGCGCAGTCTCTTTCTGAGGAAAACCACAATCTCTTTAAATTGGATTTTATCCAGTTCGAGAAAAAGGGAAGCATGATGGAATCTACTGTTTCTCTTACGGACAAGGCGCTTGAGTCCCTTTTCGGCGATGAGGGAAAGCTTTACCAGAAGAAGATTGGCGATAAGTCTTTGAAGGAGCCTGATAAAATCCAGAAAAAGGAGCTGTTCTATATGCCTGAGAACCAGGCTGACATAGACAGGCTCTTTACCGCAATGCAGAAAGAGAATCTTAAGTCGGTTCAGAAAAGACTGGAAGAGCGTTCGATGCCGACTGGAATCTGCATTATGTTTTATGGCGCACCGGGTACAGGAAAGACCGAGACCGTGTATCAGATTGCTAAGAGCACGGGGCGGCAGGTGTTCCATGTTGATTTTGGAAATCTTCGTTCTATGTGGTACGGCGAGACCGAGCAGAAAGTAAAGAAAGTCTTTACGGATTACAAGAAAATGTGTGAGAATGCAAAAAAATCCGACGGCTTGTTCCCGATTCTGCTCTTTAATGAGGCTGACGCTATCTTTGGTAAACGCCGCGAGGTGTCGGGTCCTGGTGAGGGCGGCAAGACCGACAACACTATACAGAATATCCTGCTTGATGAGATGGAGAGCTTGCAGGGGATACTCATTGCTACCACGAACTTTGCGGACAACCTTGATTCAGCTTTTGAGAGGCGTTTCTTGTTCAAGATAAAATTCGCGAAGCCAGACCGCAATGTAAAGCAAAAGATATGGAAGAGCAAGATTCCGTGGATTAGTGACGATGATGCTATGTATCTTGCGAAGAACTTCCCGTTCTCTGGCGGTGAGATTGACAACGTGGTAAGGAAGATTACTATGGACGAGGTGCTCACGGGTAAGACCATGGCTCTGGCAGAGATTGAGTCTTACTGCAAGACCGAGAAACTTCACAACGAGTCAAATGTTGTAGGATTTATGAAATGAAACCTTGTGTAGTCGTCTCCGCTCCTTCTAGTTCGACTGGAAAAACTACGGTTGTTTGCGCGATTCTTCAGCTTCTTTGCAGGCGTTTTAAGAATGTTGCCGCGGTTAAAGTTGGGCCGGACTTCATCGACCCGCTTTTTCACCGTTATATTGGCGGTGTGAGGAGCGGCAATATTGACTTGTTCTTTACTGAGGATAAGCGGGCTGTAGATGTGTTTGGGCGTACTACGGCAGATTCTGATTTTGTCGTGGTAGAGGGGGCGATGGGCTATTATGACGGCTCTTCGTTTGGCTCCGACAAGGCGAGCACCTTCGATGTTGCTAAAACCCTTGGTGCTCCTGTGGTGCTTGTGCTTGATGTAAAAGGTAAGGCGCTCTCTCTTTGTGCCGAGATAAATGGTTTTGCCACATTCAGGGAGCAGGACGGAAACCGCTCTATGATTCGTGGTGTCGTGCTTAACCGTTGCTCCAAAATGCTTTATGAGCGGCTTGCTCCTGTCATAAAGAGCGAGTGCGGAGTTGAGGTTCTTGGCTATTTGGAGCAGAACCCTGAGTTTGAGATTCCGTCCCGCCATTTGGGACTTATGACTCCTGAATCTATGACGGGGCTTAAAGAAAAGCTTGCTGTTCTTTGCTCTTTTGCTGAGAAGACCCTTGATATAGACGGCATAATCTCTCTTGCAAATGCAGCGAATTATTTGGAATCTGCGAGA
Organism: uncultured Spirochaetaceae bacterium; assembly: GCA_902803735.1. Classification (GTDB taxonomy): domain Bacteria; phylum Spirochaetota; class Spirochaetia; order Treponematales; family Treponemataceae; genus Treponema_D. Next base: position 12,284 of record CADCRJ010000077.1, on the reverse strand, counting down.
ATTGAGCGAAAAGAGCCGCCTTTGGTAAAAATCGCGGTGGCAAGGGATGAGGCGTTTTGCTTTTATTATAATGAGAATCTTGCATTGCTTGAGGAATGCGGGGCGGAGCTTTGTTTTTTCTCCCCTCTCAAAAATGAGCCTGTCCCTGCCGGGGCGAGCGCGCTTTACATTGGCGGCGGCTACCCACAGCTTTTTCCGACAGAGCTTACTGAGAGCAGGATTGCTGCGGCCTCAATAAAAGCTTTTGCACGACGTGGCTGCCCTGTCTTTGCTGAATGTGGGGGATTCTTGTATTTGCAGCTTTTGGGGCTTTTGCATGGCTCGTTTGAGAATAAAAAGCATCTTGTCCGCTTTGGTTATATTGAGCTTACTTGTACGGAGGATAACTTCCTTTGTAAGCGTGGTGATAAAATCCGCGGGCATGAGTTCCATTACTTTGATACGACCGAGAACGGCGAGGCTTTTGAAGCCGTAAAGCCGGATGGCAGGAACTGGAAGTGCATTCAGGTTTCTGCCCCTGTTGACACTATGAGGGCGGCATGTTGCTCTGGAAAGCCTTTGTTCGATAAAAATATCGTGGCGGGATTCCCACATCTTTACTTTCCGTCTAATCCTGATATTGCACGGAATTTTGTGAATGCGGCTATTGCTTTTGACTCTTACAAGACTGTTGCTGGTGGTTGCGGCGGCTGCTCTAAATGTGCCTCCTGTCCGTCCGCAGGTTCTTGCAAAAAGGGTGGATTATGAATGAAACTTGCTTGAAATCAATGATAGGCGGAATAAAACCCTTTGACGACTCCTTTTTTAGCTCTGCCTTCAAAAGATGGCAGACCCTTGCAAAGCCGCTTGGGGGGCTTGGCGTTTTGGAGGATGATGTCTGCCGCATTGCCAGGGCACAGCAGACGATAAGCCCGTCCATTGAGAAGCGCGCTCTTGCCGTGTTCTGCTCTGACAACGGAATTGTGGCTGAAGGCGTGTCTCAGACGGATTCATCCGTCACGGCTGTTGTTGCAAGGAATCTTTGTCTTGGCGAGACTTCTGTCTGCAAGATGGCTCGCCGCGCGAACTGTGATGTTTTTCCTGTTGACGTTGGGATAAACGTTTCGATTGATGATGAGCGTATCTGCGATATGCATGGGCGGCGAGGAACCGCCAGCTTTTTGAGGGAGGACGCAATGAGCCGCGAAGAGTGCTGCGGGGCTGTCCTTTCTGGAATTGACTTTGCATCGGCTCTTTGCAAGAAAGGGTACGATATACTTGCGACTGGCGAGATGGGAATTGGAAACACTACCACGGCGAGTGCGGTTTTGTCAGCTCTTCTTGGCGAGGAGCCAGAGAACCTTACTGGCAAAGGAGCTGGTCTTAGCGACGAGGGGCTTCTTCATAAGATTGCAGTTATAAAAGAAGGTCTCTTGCAAAGAAAGCCCGACCGTAACGATGTTCTTGATGTTCTTTGCAAGGTTGGTGGTTTTGATATTTGTGCTATGGCTGGTTTTTTCATTGGCGGTGCGATGTGTCGTGTTCCTGTAATTGTGGACGGCTTTATTTCTGCGGTGGCGGCTTTGTGTGCAAAAAGGCTTTGCCCAAAGTCGCAGAGCGTCATGCTCGCAAGCCATGTAAGCGCGGAGAGGGCGGGTAAGGTTGTGCTCGCTGAGCTTGGTCTAAAGCCGGTGGTGACGGCGGAGATGCATCTTGGCGAGGGGACGGGCTGCATGACGTTGCTTCCGCTCCTAGATATGGCGTTTGACGTGTTCTACGGAATGCCGACCTTTGATGATATAAAGATAGAGGCATATAAACCCTTATGATGCATTTTGTTTCAGGCGGAGCGGCAAGCGGCAAGTCAGAGTATGCGGAGATCCTTATTGTAAAGGAGCATTCTCGGCTTGTCGAGGACGTTCCGTTGTTGTACTTGGCGACTCTGGACGCGTCTTCTGGTGGCGACACGTTGCAGCGAATTGAAAAGCACCGTGCCATGCGCTCTGGTAAGGGGTTCAGGACTGTGGAGCTTGTTTTTGACCGAGGCTCGTTTTTTTTGAGGTTCGCAGATACAGGTGAGCAGGAATCTTTTGACGCTTTTTTTGCAAGGGCGTTGAGCCGCGGTGAGTTTTATGACGTGCTCCTTGAAGATACAGGAAATCTTGTTTCTAATGTTCTTTTTGCTGAGGACAGTCCTACAGAAGCTACGGCAGATGCTGTTACGGAGAAGCTCCTTATGTCATTTATTGACAATCTTAGCAAGGTATCGCGGCTTTTAGTCGTGGTTCACAATGAGATAACGCATGAGCCGTTGCAGGAAGAGCCGCTTATGCTGAGTTATTGCAAGATTTTGGGACGTATCGCGGCTCACGCTGTAAGCCGTGCTGATTCTGCTACCCAAGTCATAGCGGGCATACCAGTTTCTCTTAAATAAGACTTGAGCAAATGTAAATCTTGTTTTTTCGCTCTTAAAATGCTATATATACGGAATGGAACGAAGCGAAGTTGAAAAGAGATTTGATTATTTGATTTTACACAAGCGTGTGATTTTTTGTGTCTTGCTAATTGTATTGTTGATGCACGGCGTGGTATTAGGCAATTTTGTGCAAGCTGTAAAATCATTTTTTGTTAGCTTGGGTTTCTTTTTTGGAAGCTGGACGTGCGGATTTTTGGTTTTGATTACTGTAAGGATTTTATTTCCAAAAATTACGACAAGGCGTTTTTTCAGAGTTTTGTCATCAATCGCGATATTAATCATTGCATTCTTTGGGTATCTTGACTGCCACGATTCTAGCTATCTTGCTTCTCGTAGTTCCCACTGTTTTGGTTGTTTGTTTGCGATTCTTTCGATTTGTGAATTGTATTACATTGAAAAGTCAGATGAAGATTCTCAAACAAATGCAGAGGCTGAGACAGATTCTGATGATGACGATGCTGAATACAAAGAATCGGATATGGTTTACACAAACGCACAGTCTCTTGCAATAGCAAAGAAAATTATTGAGCAAAGCTCTGTGCCAGCCGTTAAAATCAAGGCAAAGCCATTAAGCGAAGAAGTGCCGTTTGAACAGCGAGTGTGTTCGTCACGGTTCGGCGGGATTCCGTACTGGGAATCAGGTGAGACTTATCCTACCAGCGAGGACGGCGAGCCGCTTTATCTTCTTGCGCAGATTAACTTTGCCGAAGTGCCTAATGTTCCCGATTTTCCTACTAGCGGGCTGCTTCAGATTTTCATTGCTTCGGGCGAAGATTTTGGGTGTTCGGTTAACGATGAGCAAACGAACTGGCGTGTGATTTTCCGTAAGGATTTCGACCCCGCACGTGCTATGAGCGAGGAATCCCTTCGAGCTTGTGGCGTAAAGCCTTGCTCGGATTTAGTTGGGAGCGAGTTCCCGCTTGTGCGTGAGTTTGAGCTTTCGTTTGAGCCGCTTCAAAGCCCCGTGAATCAGTCTTGCTATGAGTTTGACGATGCTTATCCAAAGGCGGTCAAGACGCTGAAATTGCGTTACTACGATAAGGCCAACTACACGAGTGTTTTCACCAACGAGGCTAATGACGTGCTTTGGGGTGACAAGACACCTTATCATCAGATTGGCGGCTATCCGAATTTTACTGAGGATATGGACAGACCTGACGGCTATGTGCTGCTGTTCCAGATGGACAGCGATAATGGCATTATGTGGGGTGAGAATAAGGGGCTTGCGCATTTCTTGATTCCTCGCGAGGATTTGCTGAATCTGGATTTTTCTAATGTGTTTTACACTTGGGATAACGTTTACTTGTGATAACTTTTAAACTTAGCTATGGCTTTTTTTAAATCATTCTTGCTTGCATTCGCTATGTTCTCAAAGATTCCTGTTCCCTGCGTGGAATGGAATGAGCGCAATATGCGCTATATTATGTGTGCTTTTCCATTCGTAGGGCTTGTAATCGCTCTTCTGGAGTCCTTGCTGTTCATCTGCATCGCCTGTGATTTTCTCGTAATCTGGCAGTTTTTTATTTTCCCGCTATTTGGAACCTTGATTCCTCTCGCCGTTACTGGAGGAATCCATTTTGACGGCTTTATGGACACTTGCGACGCATTGGGAAGTCATGCTCCTAAAGAGAAAAAACTTGAGATATTAAAAGATTCTCACGTTGGTGCCTTTGCAGTGATTGGATGCGTGGTTTATATCTTGACGTATTTTGTCTTTGCCTTCCAGTTCTTGCACATGTTTGAGCCTCTTGATATTTCCGGGGCTTTTGATAACATTTCTCGCTGTCTTGTGAACGCGGCGGGATTTTTGCTTTCTTTCTGCGTGTCCAGATTTTTGAGCGCGCTTGCAGTTGCTGTTTTTCCTTGCGCAAAAAATTCTGGTCTTGTGCACACTTTTTCTGATGCTTCATACCGCCGATTTACAGCCGTTTGGTCTGTGGTTTTGCTTTGCGTTATTTTTGCCGCCCTGTTTTATTTTAACTCATTGCAGGCGCTTGCCCTGCTTTTGTCGTCCTGCCTTGTTTTTGTCTATTATTTTGTCGTTGCGAAACGGCAGTTCGGCGGGATAACAGGCGACCTTGCAGGCTGGTTCGTTCAGCTTTGCGAGCTTTGGGGGCTTGTGTCGATAGTCGTAGCTGAGACTTGCTGGAGGAGCCTGTGGTTTTAGTGATTGGAGGAAGATTTAGCGGACGGCATGAGTTTGCTTCTCGCCTTGCTTGCGACGGCTCTTCATGTATTCAATACGATGTTACCGAGCAGGATGCACTTTCATTCTGGAATGAATGCGAAAGTCTGGGAGGGGAGTGTGGCGGCGATTCTGTTGCGGCTCTTTCGCGTGTTTGCGAGCGTATCTCATCGTATGCCGTAGTGATTGCGACCGAGATGGGCTTGGGCGTGGTTCCAATGGACAGAAATCTTCGGGAGCTGAGAGAGAAAAATGGCAGGCTGAACTGTGCTCTTGCAAAAATAAGCGAGACTGTCGTCGTTATGACTTCTGGCTTGCCGCGTGTTATAAAGGGAACTCTGAAAAGTGCCGCTTGTGGCAATTTTTGCTATGATTTAAAAAAGTCTCTGAATGTTGCGATTTTTAGGCATGGCATTACTAAATCTAATGAAGAGAGACGCTTTGCTGGCGGGCTTACTGATGTTCCGCTCTCGGATGTAGGCTTAAAGAAACTGGAGCAAGCTAAATTGAGGCTCGCCGGGCTTTTTGAAGGATACGAGCCTTCTGTGAAATCTGCTTTGACCAATCCCGATGTTGTTTTTGTTTCTCCTCAAACGCGAGCCGTTCAGACTGCACGCAGTCTGTTTCCTATGGCACGGCTTGTGATAAAAGAAGGGCTTAGGGAGATGAAGCTGGGACTTCTTGAGAATATGACCCATGAGGAGCTGTCTTGTGGTAAGTTCGCTGACGGCAGTGAGTCCGAGGCAAACCGCGAATTGTACCAGAAATGGCTTGATTCTGGCGGTGCTATGCCTGTGCCGTCTTCTGCTGGCTTTTGCGGGGAATCGATTCAGGAATTTTGTGAGCGGATTTCTGCTTGTGCAAAGTCGATATTAGAGGAGGCGAACGGCTCAAACATCGTTATTGTTGCCCATGGTGGGGTTCAAATGGCTTTTTGCCACCAGTTATTTGCAAAGGGCGAGGAAATGCCGTATCAGAAATGGCAGGGCAAGAATCTTTCTTTTAGATTCGGGCAGATTCGGCAAGAGGCTTTTTAATGGATTTTTTTATGTCGGAAGAAATTAAGAACTTTTTTGTTTGTTTTTTTATTTTTCGCGTTCCTTTGGTATTCTTGCTGGATATGCTCTTGGGAGAACCGTCTTTTATTGTGCACCCAGTCGTGCTTATGGGTAGGCTTATCTCGTTCCTTGAAAAGCGGCTCCGCGCTTTGTTCCCAAAGACCCCACTCGGAGAGCGGGCGGCGGGGATTTTTCTAGTTCTCTGCGTCTGCCTCGCTTCGTTTTTGGTGCCTGTGGTTGTTCTGCTTGCTTTTGGAACGGCGGCTTTCTGCTCAAAAAATTGTCTCTTTTTGCTGCCGCTTTTTTTGCTTGATGTTTTTTGGGGGTATCAGGCTGTTGCCGCCCGCTGTCTTTGCAATGAGGCTCTTAACGTTTGTAGGTCGGTAAAACAGTCGCTCGCTTTTGGTCAGAGTGCCGTTGCCAGAATTGTCGGCAGGGATACTACTGTTCTTAGCGAGGAAGGCGTTATAAAGGCTTGTGTTGAGACTGTTGCCGAAAATACTACGGACGGAATATTTTCTCCTCTTATTGCTTATTTTATTGGCTGTTCTCCTGTTGCAATGCTTTATAAGGCGATAAACACTATGGATTCTATGATTGGTTATAAGAACGAGCGTTATCGCTTTTTTGGAACAGCCGCCGCACGGCTTGATGATGCCGCAAACTTTTTTTCGGCGCGAGTTACGGCTGTTTTTATGATTTTTGCCGCCGCTCTTTGTCGTTTTGCCTTGGTTCCTTTTAGCGCAGGGCAGAAAAACTGGCTTAATGTTCGTAATGCCGCCAAAGTTTTTCTTAGGGACAGGTATAAGCATGAAAGTCCCAATTCTGCCCAGACCGAAAGCATGATGGCAGGAATACTTGGTGTTCAGCTTGCTGGTGACGCTGTCTATGAAGGGCATATCGAGAAAAAGCCTGTCTTGGGGAATCCTATGCGGCATATCGAGTGTGCGGACATAAAACGCTCGGTCATCATTATGTATACGGCGAGCGGAACTTTTGTTGCGGTTCTGACTTTTGTAAGTCTGTGCTTGGTATCGAAATTGCCCTGTTGAGAAATTCAGAGCAATCATTTAAAATAATAAACGCAATTTCATAAAAGGATGTCTAATGCTTTTTAATTCTTACGAATTCATCTTCTTTTTTCTGCCAGTAACGCTTTTGGGATATTTTCTAATCGCGAAAAAAAGCGTAAAGCTTTCAAACGTTTGGCTGACTTTGGCATCGTTCTTTTTTTATGGCTGGTGGAACATTCGTTTTGTGCCGATTCTTTCCGCCTCGATTCTGTGGAATTTTATTTTCGGTCATTTGATTCATAAATCAAAAAACAAGAAACTCGTGCTTTTTATTGCGATTGCAGTAAATATTGCTCTTCTTGGGTATTTCAAATACACGGATTTTTTCATCGATTCCATAAACAGGTTTGCCCACACGGACTGGAATCTTCTTAACATAGTCCTTCCGCTCGGAATCTCGTTCTGGACTTTCACGCAGACAGCCTATCTGGTCGATGTTTACAGAGGAAAAACTGAGCCTTGCAATTTCTTGGATTATGTTCTTTTCGTAATGATTTTTCCGCACCTGATTTCAGGCCCGATTATCAACCACTCAGAGATGATTCCTCAGTTCAACGAAAAAGAAAGACATAAATTCAATCTTGACAATTTTGCCCTGGGTCTTATGTTCTTTCTTTTTGGCTTGTTCAAAAAAGTCGTGATTGCAGATTCGCTTGCGCCGATTGTTGACCAGTATTTTGGAGGTGCAGACGCTCTTTCTGTGTGGGGTGCATGGATTGGGGTCTTTGCATACACATTCCAGCTGTATTTTGATTTTTCTGGTTATTCTGAGATGGCTCTTGGCTTGGGAAAAATGATAAACATCGACTTCCCGATTAATTTCGATTCTCCATATAAGTCAAAATCTCCGATAGAATTCTGGCAGAGATGGCACATGACTCTCGGAAGCTGGATTCGCGATTACCTTTACATTCCATTGGGAGGAAACAGAAAGGGGCAGGTTCGCAAAATGCTGAATCTTTTCATCGCTATGACTTTGAGCGGCTTCTGGCATGGTGCGGGATTAAAATATATTGTCTGGGGAATTTGGCACGGATTTTTGCTTGTCGTAAACCATTCTTGGCGATATTTTGCAAAGCCTCGGAACATAAAGATTCCATCATTTGTTGCAAAATTTATGACTTTTGCGGCTATTACGGCTGGTTGGGTAATATTCCGTGGTGGAGTAAAACGCGGTCTTAAAATAATGACCAAAATGTTCAATATAGAATCAATTTTTACAGCTTCAGTTTCTGGAAATCAAATCTTTACTATTTTGATTCTGATTTTGCTTTCAGTTACAGTCTTTATTATGCCTAATGTGATAGAAGTTTTGAACGGTCGCTTCAAGACCTGTAAAAGATGGATTCTTGTCGCCGTGCTTTTGACGGATATTTGTATTCTTTGCATTAGCAGAAATTCTGTTTTCCTGTATTTTGATTTTTAACGGAGTTCAAAATGAAAACAAAAAAATGGCTCATTGTTTATATTCTTTCTTCCATTCCGTTGCTTGCGCTGATAGCTGCTCTGACGATTTTTGTTGATCCGTATTTTCATTATCACAAGCCTCATACTGACTTGTTTTTCTACGAGTTGAGCAATGACAACGAACGGTATTTAAACGATGGAATAACATTGCATTTTGATTATGATGCAATTCTCACGGGAACTTCGATGATGGAAAATTTCAAGTCAAGCGAGTTTGACGCGGCTTTTGACTGTAAAACTATCAAGATTCCTTATCGTGGAGGTACTCTGTACGAGATAAATTCAAATCAGGAAAAAGCATTTCAGAATCATAGCGTAAAATACATATTCCGTTCGCTCGACTATTATATGCTGAATAAGGAAAGTACTGAAAAACGAAATCATTTTACTTATCCAGAGTACCTTTATAATAAAAATCTTGTAGACGATGTTAAATATATTTGGAACATAAATGTACTTTCGTCTATTGCCAAGTCTTTTGTGAAATACCTAAAAAAAGAGTCTGGAATCACTCCGTTTGATGAATACGGAAACTGGATGTCTGAATATGTGTTTGGGAAAAAAGAAGTCTTGAAGGGTAGAACGAAATTTAAATCCCCAAAAAATTTTTTTGAGTTTACAGAGCAAGATGAGAATAGAACCCGAAATAATGTTCAGAAAAATATTGTAGACATAGCCGTTGCACATCCTGAAACACAGTTTTACTACTTTTTGCCGCCATACAGCATTGCAGAATGGGGAATTTTGTATGAAAATGGCGATCTGCAGCGAAGACTTAAAGAAGAAGCAATTACAGTACAGCTTTTGGTAGGCTATGATAATATACATCTTTTCTCGTTTAATTCAAAAACCGACTGGATTTTAAATTTGGACCGATATAAAGACTCTGTTCATTATGATGATAAGATAAACTCTGAGATGGTAAAACTTATGAGAGAAGATAAATACCGTATTACAAAGGAAAATGTTGATGACTATCTAAAGGCTGAAACAGATTTCTTTATGAATTTCGATTACAACTCTATTTTCTAGTTTTTATGAAGGGGACTCAAAAAGTCCCTTTTTTCATTAAACTATGAAGCGTTAAAAAGGAAGGAGATATAAAAATGAGTAAAATGCCTATGTATGCGTATTCAAATCGCGAGCTGTTAAAGTTTGAATCATTTGTCGAGCAAAATTTTGGAAAATTCGATTCTGTGCTACACGAAATCATTTCTCCGGACATTCATCTGGATATTATCCCCGTGCCACCTACTGACGAACAGCCGTTTTACAAGCTGGTGACGATGGGGGCTGGTGCGTATAAGATGAATGTGCCTAAAGAGCTGAAAGGGCAAAAACTGGAGCGGGCTGAATATGTGATTTTTCTGCCTGGCGACTGGGATCTTTCTTCAAGCGACGAAAAATATTACTGGGCAATTCGGCAACTTAAGGCGATTGCAAGGCTCCCTGTCAATTCTGGTGAATGGCTTGGTTTGGGGCACACTCTTTCTGCTCACGATGATTCAAGTCCAGTCGCAGAAAACACTAAGCTCAATTCATTCGTTCTTTTGGCTGCGTGGGGAAAAAATCAGGAATTCGTTGAGCCTCTAAAACTTGGTCTTTTCAAGCAGGTTAATTTTTATCAGCTACTGCCGCTTTATCAGGAAGAACTTGAGTTCAAGCTTGCTAATTCTCTGAATGATTTGCTCAGAAGATTCGATGACTTTAGCCTTATAGTAGACCCAAACCGCAAAAATTGGTGCTAGGAGAAATATATGAAAGGACATTTTGCACCAGAAATTTATGCTTCTGAATTAAAAGAATTTATTGACTATTTGAATGAACCGAGAGAAAAAACAAAAAAATCCCTTAGGGATGAATATTGGGAAGATTCCTACATTTATGCTTTTTCTGTGGATTCTTGCCGCGACATAATGTACAAGCTTATCGCAACTGAGCTGAAACGTGCGATGAAGAGCAACGAGCTGGAAGAGATTCGCTCACTTTTGTATCAGTGCTCTTTTATGAAATATGCTCCAGATGGGCTTTCGGGCGGATATGACCACAGCGGACGTTTTTTTGAGGCAATGTATTACATCTCTTGCCTTGGCTTCGATTCTGTATACCGCATTTTCCCAGAGGGCTTACCGCTCTGTGATAACGGGTATCCTGTGACAGTATTGAACACAAACCTTTTGCTTTGTATTCTGTACAACACGAGCCAAAATAAAGTTTACGACCAAGACAGCGTGATTGTAAAAGCTATGAATAGTCTGAGCAGCAAGGGCGACAAAGCTCTTCGCGGAGTTACTCGCTGTCTTTTGGGGATTCTCTTGCATGATGTTGAACGCTTCAACGAAGGACTGCCTCTTGTGCTGGATAACTTCAATAGGATGAGCAGCATTTTGGACGAAAGTAAAAAGGTTCTTTGTCAGTTCGCTGTGAGTCTTATCGTTATTGCCAAAAAGTTTTTGACAGAAAGCGAGTTCAACTCGATTTTGATACCTGAGCATAAACTTTTTTCAAAGCCTTACTGCGATTATATTCTTTCAAAAAACTCTTTTGAGCAGCAAATCTTTTTTGAGTATCCAGAGCCGATTTCTGAGCTGAATGATTTGCTTCTCACTCCGATACCGCTTACCGTGCTGCACCAGCCGTATCTGAACAATGAGCAGTATTCAAAGCGAGAACGGAACAAATTCTATCTTGACGATGAAACATTGGAACTTAATTTTATTTTGGATTACCGAAAGCGAAAAGGCGAGTAATTAAGGGAAAAAAATGAGTGATGTTTTGACAATCCAAAACGGAGTTGTAACAAAGTGTGATTCACTGGCAATTGACGTGGTTGTACCCGACGGCATAAAAGAAATCGGGAGCTTTGCGTTTGAGATGTGCGAAAATCTCAAGTCGCTTGAACTTCCAAAGTCTTTGGAAAAAATCGGCAACTATGCGTTTTTGGGCGCAAAAAATCTTGAGCAGATTTTTATCGGCGAGAATGTTGTTCAAATTGGGATTGATGTATTTGAGAACTGTTTCTCTTTGCGTAACATCGAGTCAAAATCTGCGGTGTATTCTGCGGAAAATGGGGTTTTGTATGAGAAAAAGACCAAAAAGTTGTTTTTTGCCTTTTCCGAAAATGCAAAAATTCCCGCGTTCATAAAATCGATTGACAATGGTGCTCTTTCGGCGTGCAAGTCGGTAGAGGTTGCTGATGGCTCCGCTCTGAAGACCGTCCCGCAGTATTTGCGTGCCAACAACGACGTGCGAGAGGCTCTGCGGGCGGCTGTAAACAAAAACAAGGCGAAAGCTGCCAAAATCGCGCAGGTGAAAAAAGTCAGTGCTGATGTAATGCTGAAAATGCTTATTGACGAAGCGGGAATTTCTGACGCTGAAATCTGGACGAGTGAAAGCGGAAAAGCACAGCGGCTTGGCTTGTCGCTGAGTTCTGGCAAAATCGAAATAAACCTTTTCAACCATCGGCTTTCTGCTTGGATGAAGACTGTGCCAAATTTGCTTTCTCTTGTTTCAAAAAATGCGCCGATTGAGCAAATCTTGGCCTTTGCAAAAGAAAACAAAATCGAAATTATGGGTGCAGAAGCTGACAGATATGCTTTCATAAAAAAGAACTCTGAGGATTACATTCACAATACTTACATTAAATCAATTTTTATTGAGCCAGGAAGTTTTTGTATTGCTCCAAAGACTTTTTCTAGCTGCTTCGCGCTACAGCTTGCTTCAATTCCCTCTGGCGTTGAAACAATTGGCAAGCATGCGTTTGAATACTGTCGTTCGCTCGATAACGTTATTATTCCGCAATCTGTCGTCAAAATAGAAGAGAGTGCTTTCGGCAACTGTGAATCGCTTTCGTCATTGAAATTTCTTGGTACAAAGGCTCAGTGGATATCGCTCTCGCTTGGCAAAAACTGGAATCAAGGCGTTCCTGCTGCTTTTGTGGAATGTAGAGACGGAGAAATTGAGCTGTAACGGAGAAAATGATGAAATACAAATACAAATGTTATCCGCTTTTTGACAAAATCTTTGTATTTGTGCTCCTTTTGTTT
>CADCRJ010000076.1 GCA_902803735.1 uncultured Spirochaetaceae bacterium | reverse complement strand
ATGTACGCTCTGCCTTGAATAAGGAGAATATCCCTTACGGCACGGTTGAGGAGGGAATTATGATAGAGACCCCTGCTGCCGTGCTTATGAGCGAGGAGCTTGCGCAGGAGGTTGATTTCTTCTCTATTGGAACTAATGATTTGACTCAGTACATGCTTGCGATTGACAGGCAGAACTCTAAGCTTGAGAATTTCTATGACCCGCATCATCCTGCTGTCTTGCGCGCAATAAAGATGACAATTGAGAATGGGCACAAGCATGGCTGCTGGGTTGGAATTTGTGGCGAGCTTGGTGCTGATATAGATCTTACGGAAGATTTTATCAATATGGGAATCGATGAGCTTTCTGTATCTCCATCGCGAATTCTTACGGTGCGCGATAAGGTTCGGTCGATAACATCTGCTGCAAAATAGCTGATTTTTGTTCGAATACAAGCCGGTTTGTTCCTTGACGGAATCTGACCGGCTTTTTTATGCGAAAAATTTGAAATTATGATTAAATTTGCTTTTATTTGAGCATAAATGCTGATAATTGAATATAATTGATTGACTTTTGCCAAACATGAGCATATACTACCATACAAGGAGATACAGATTATGATATATACTGTTACTATAAATCCTTCTTTGGATTATATTGTTGACGTAAGTCATTTTACTATTGGTGTCGTTAACCGTACGTATGCAGAATGTATCTATCCGGGCGGTAAGGGAATAAATGTTTCTATAGTTTTGAATAATCTTGGAATACAGAATAAGGCCCTTGGTTTTATCGCCGGCTTTACTGGTGAAGAGATCAAGACCCGTCTTGCAAAACAAGGTGTCTCTACTGATTTTATTTGTATTGATGGTGGCATGTCGCGTATAAATGTAAAGCTTCGTTCTGATGAAGAGTCTGAGATAAACGGGCAGGGGCCTAAAATAACGGATGCTGACATAAAAAAGCTTTATATGCAGCTTGACCATCTAAAAGAAGGCGATGTCCTTGTCCTTGCAGGAAGTATTCCTACGGGGCTTCCAGAATCATTGTACAGCGATATAATGAAAGCAATTGAGAATAAAGGCGTTCTTTTTGTTGTTGACGCTACAAGAGATTTGCTGAAAAAAGCTGTCGCATACAAACCTTTTCTTGTAAAGCCTAATAATCACGAGCTTGGAGAGATATTCGGAGTTACACTAAAAACACAGGAAGATGTTATTCCTTATGCTAAAAAATTCCGAGAGATGGGAGCTAGGAATGTTCTTGTCTCTATGGCTGGTGATGGAGCTGTTCTTGCGGCTGAAGATGGTCGTATTTACAGGGGCCCGGCTCCAAAAGGCAAGCTTGTAAATTCTGTTGGAGCTGGGGATTCTATGGTTGCTGGTTTTGTTGCTGGTTATATGCAGAGCGGTTCTTTTAAAGAGGCCTTTAAAACGGGACTTTGCACAGGAACTGCGAGCGCATGTTCTGAGCAACTTGCTACAAAAGACGAAGTTATGAAATTCATGGAATCTTATTCAGAAATCGTAGAAGAATCGTAAGTTTCTCAGACACTTTCCTTTGCGTAACTAAAAGAAATGGACAAATCTGAAAAAATATCGGATAATTTTGTTATCTAACATATTGTTTGTTTTTAGTGCTGTAAAATAGCGGCACGGGAGTATTTTTATGAAAAAATTTTCTTATACAATCGTTGACACTTTGGGTATTCATGCTCGCCCAGCAGGAGAGCTTGTAAAAGTTGCAAAGCAGTTTTCATCAACAATAAAGTTTGATTGCAACGGAAAAAGTGCTGATGCAAAGCGATTGATTGCTGTTATGAGTCTTGGAGCAAAACAGGGACATCAGCTTGATGTATCTGTTGATGGAGCTGATGAGGCTGATGCAGCGGCAAAGCTTGAAGAATTCCTCAAGGCTAACCTGTAGGTTTGTAAGTTTATAAATAAAAAAGCCGTCTTCATATATGACTGTATGTGAAGACGGCTTTTTTATGCAGAAATCAATTTTGATAAAACTTTACTCTGTGTCTGAGTATTTATAGAAATTGACTATAGAACGCCCGTAGACTCGTTTGTCTGTCAAGGTCAAGTTCCCGATTGTGTCCGGCAATGCGTCTTCTTCTGGGTAATGAATCATAACTGTTCCGTCTGCATTTAAGAGATTTCTCTCTCCAATTGTCTTGAGTAGTTCCAGCCTGTATTTGTACGGAAATGGAGGGTCAAGGAATATGTAGTCAAATGTGTCCTTGCAACGTTTTAAAAACAGCTCCACAGCAATAAAGTGGCATTTGATTTTTACGCCACATTCGCGCTCCGTAACGCTTACATTTTCAAGGACTTGCTTTGTTTTTATTTTGTCTTTTTCGCAGAGCTGAACTTCAGTTGCTCCTCGTGATACAGCTTCTATTGCGATTGTACCGCTTCCTGAGAATAAGTCCAGCCAAGATTTACCATCCAAATCTCCTAGAATTGCAAAAACTGATTCTCGCATTCTGTCCATGGCTGGTCTGATAATTCCGTCTGGACACTTTATCGTTCTTCCTTTTAGTTTTCCACCTGTTATTCTCATATACTAAGCTCCTGATTTTCAGAATTCAAACCAACTTTCATCAGTTGTCAGATACCAGTCTGCTAGAACATTGCCCAAATCAGGATTGTACCAGCTTATTGAGCCGTCCCTGTTCAGAATTGCCATCCTGTTGCTGTTTCTAGCCGCTTTTAGTGGCATAGAGGCGGAGCGTTTGTAGTTCAAAGTCCTGTGGTTCTTAAGATTGTATGAGCGTACTTGGCTTTTACCAACGTTTGTATAAAGTATTGAGTTTTTCATACAAAGAACAGCATCATTGTCTTCTTCGCTTGATGTTATTATCTGCCTTGATGTTTTTGTAGCAGGGTTGTAAGCGAATACGGATGTAGTTATTTTTCTTGTCGTTGCATCAGAATCAACAGTTATTCCAAAAATCTCAGAATTAGTAACTGTATCGTCATAATTCAAGGCATACGCTATGTCGCCTTTTACAGAGAGTGGTACAGTTTCCTGTGTTTTTATGTTCACATAGATTAATGGAGTCATAAGCCCTACGGCACTTGTTTTTGCTACGTACAAATCGGTGTCGTTTTTAAGAATTGCATCCTGTATGCTGGAGCCTTTGTACAATTGCTCTTTCTTGCCCGTTGTAATGTTATATCTGTTTACGTAGGCATTTGCTTCAATCGAGATTATATAATCTCCTGAAAGTCTTATGTTCTGGATTGCGCCGGATGGTGAGAAAATTTCTGTTGTTATTCCTGTCGCAAAATCAATTTTGCTGACTGTTTTTCTAGAGTCTTTTGTCCAAAGAATTGCCCCGTTTCCATACTCAACAAGATTTTTGTAACCAGGGTTTATTGCCTTTTTATCAACTACGCTGCTGTCGTAAGAAGACTGGTAAATAGCTCCTGGAGTCAAGAATATGAATTCATCGCCGAAAGACGAGACATCGTAGATGTGGTCATACATATTGTCAGTAATAGCAAGCAGAGAGTCAACACGCTCGCTTGGTGCGTAATCAAAGGTATAGATGTTTCCGATAGATGTTCCCGCGTAGATTTCATTATTTGAAAAAGTTGCCTTAACAATCTTTTCACCTGATTTTATTCCGCTGAAAGTGCGGATAAGCTCTGGTGCTGATACGCTTTTATTGCCAGTACATGCAATTTTGTATAGTTTGAACTGTAGCTTTTCATTTGTAATGTAGTACAAATCTTGCAAAGTTTCTCCATGAACAATGACAGGAGAATCTGCTGAAAATTTTTCAATTGTTTTCCCCGTCGTTGCCTGTACTATAAAAATGTTCTTTTCCTTTGTTCCTGCCAAAAAAAGCGAGTTGTTAAAAGAATTCAATTGATTCAAATTTGACTCTGCTTCAAATTTTGCTTTCCTTTCGCCGTTTTTTAGGTTGAAATAGGATATTGTACCCCTTGAAGAGTAGAGCATAAGACTGTTCTCGGTCTGAGATGTGGAAATATAGCTTGTTATGCCTACATTCTCCTTTATTTTTTTAGGAACAACACTTCCTGTTGCAGTATTTATGAATACAGTTCCGCTTTCAGTTGCGGATCCACAAATAAGGAAAGTTCCTTTTGCTGAATATTCAAGGCTTGTGATTGAGTCGTCGAACCTGAATGAGTGTTTTTTTGAGAATTTTTTCCAATCCCAAATGGTAACTCGGTTTAGGGTTCCGCCGTCTGTCTCATAAATTGCAATTTCATTTCCGTTAGGATGTCTTGCAATCATTTTGATATTCATTTCACTTACCTGATAGTGTTCTCCAATTCCGTCTGGAAGCCACTTTATAAGAAAGCCATCATTGCCAGAAGAAAAAACTGTGCCAGAAGAACCTGATGAAATAAAGCTTATGTCAGTTATAGCCGATTGATGTGCCTGTGTTGAAATATGAGCCTGAGAGAAAAAAGTAAAAGGAACAGACATAAAAAAAGCTGAAAAAATAGTTTTTTTAATTATGTGCATTTAATACCCCTATAAAATAGCGAACATCACTATTGATTGCAATTATAAATAATAATATCAAAATAAAAAGTCCGGCAAATTGTACGGCTTTTCTTATTTTTGAAGAAATCTTTATCTTAAAGGTTCCTTCGAGCAAAGATGTATAAACAAGCCATCCATCCAAAATGGGAATAGGAAGCATATTCATAATAAACAGCGACATACTTATAAGTGCCATAAATTGAAGCACTGAGGCGATTCCTGTGCGGAAATTTACTGAAAAACCTGTTTTTGCAGTATTTCCGAGCATACTGCTTATTTGCCATGTCCCTGCAATGTTCTCAGAAAAATGTTTGTTTGTAAATATTGCACGTAAGTTTTGAAAAGTAAATTTTATGAGAGAAAAAGCTTGCTGAACGCTTTTTGTTAGTGCTGTATGAAGCGGTGAGCGTTCTGCTTCTAGTTTTATAAGCTCGTCGCTATTACTGATTACGCCAAGTACGCCTTCACCTGTCGTTTCGTTTTTACCTAAACGAACAAGTTTCTCGATAGATTCACCATCCCGAAGAATATGGATAGATAGGGTTTCATTTGGATGTTTAGATACAATTTCCGAAATATCTGAAAAATATTGTATTTTATGCCCATCTATCATTATTATGTGATCGCCTGTGAGTATTCCAGCCTCTGCAGCAGCAGAATGCATTTCTGGGTAGATTTCATTTGCGAGTATTACTTTGTTGCTGGCTGTAAAATAAGTATATCCAACCA
Organism: uncultured Spirochaetaceae bacterium; assembly: GCA_902803735.1. Taxonomy (GTDB): domain Bacteria; phylum Spirochaetota; class Spirochaetia; order Treponematales; family Treponemataceae; genus Treponema_D. Next base: position 4,679 of record CADCRJ010000076.1, on the reverse strand, counting down.
TTGCTACGATAGTGAATGATATAATCGCAAAGAAAAAATTGACTAAGGGACCTGCGAATCCTATAAAAGCCCTCGCAAAGGCATTTGTACCGTATAGTGAATCTTTGTCAAAGGTTACGAAATCATCGCTTGCAAGCTCTTTTTCGCCCTTCATGCCACAGTATCCGCCTATAGGAAGCAAAGAAATCCTAAAATCTGTGTCATGCCATTTTCTATGCCATAATACAGGACCCATGCCGAGAGAAAAAGCTTCTATTTTTATGGAACATATTTTTGCAGCAAAAAAATGCCCTAGCTCGTGTAAGAATATGAGTATGTTAAGAAGCAGTAGACCTATTATAATTGACATTTTCCAAGAAATTCTGTTGAAAGCTCCCTTGCGTATTTATCTGCATCAAAGATATCTGATACTGATTTTACAGGCATATTCCAATTGTTTTTTGTTAAGACTTTCTCAACAATTATTGGTATATCAAGGAATTTTATTCTTTCGTCCATAAAGGCTTTGACAGCGACTTCATTAGCCGCATTGTAAGCAATTGGATAACAATTGTCTTTTTCTGCTGCAAAAAAGGCTAGGGGGAGCATTTTGAACACATCTGTCCGAGGTTTCTCAAAAGTGAGTGTCCTTTTTCCGTCGGCAGTTCCTACTAGATCAAAAGGCTGCATAAAAGTTTTGTCTGTCTTTGGCCAGTCAAGGGCTTGTAAAATAGGATGTTTCATGTCTGGCTCACTAAATTGTCCGTAAACAATTCCATCCCTTGTTCTGACAAGCGAATGAATTATGCTTTGCGGATGTACCACGACTTGAATCTTGTTTGAGAGCATACCAAAAAGTCTGCAAGCTTCAATTACTTCCAAACCTTTGTTTCCTAATGTTGCAGAATCAATTGTAATTTTTACGCCCATATTCCAAGTTGGGTGTTTGAGAGCATCCTTTACGGTAACTGTTGCTAATTGCTCTTCTGCAAGATTTTTGAAAGGACCACCGCTTGCTGTTATTATAAGGCTTTCCACATTCTCTTTGCCACATTGATTTATAAGTGTAAAAATTGCGGAATGTTCTGAATCGACAGGAAGTATGCGGCAATCATTTTTATTTGCCAATTCAAAAATAAGCGGACCTGCCATAACGACAGATTCTTTGTTTGCCAATGCAAGATCTATTCCTGCTTCTAGTGTCAGAATGCTTGGAATAAGGCCTGCACTTCCTGCAATGCCGTTTACAACGATATCTGGATGCGTTTGTTCAAGAAGTCTTTTTATTCCATCGTTTCCGTCTGCTGACGTCAGAGTCGATGGACATCCGAATTCCTGAGAGAGCTTTTCAAGCTCTACCTTTTTTGAGTTTGCGCTTAATCCACAACATTCAAATTTATAAGATTCGTTTCTGATTATATCAAGTGTACTTGTTCCAATAGAACCTGTACAACCTAGAACCAGAATTCTTTTCTTGCTTTTGTTTGTTTCCATAAATTCTGTTTTAATATTTTAAATGTATAGAATGTTTATACCAAAATAAAATACAGGTGCAGCAAATACGATTGAGTCTATAGAGTCCAAAAGTCCTCCGCGACCAGGAATGATTGAGCCACTGTCTTTTATATCTACAGAACGTTTTATCACGGACTCTACTAAATCACCAATAATGGCAAATAGGGCAATTAAGAAACCAAGAAATACAACCTTTGTTATGGAACCTGTGAATATATCCCTGAATAGATAGTAGTTGATGATTCCACATAGAATCGAACCGAAGAAACCTCCGATAAAGCCAGCAATACTTTTGTTTGGACTTGATTTTATGAAACCTTTGTTATTTTTTCCAAATAGATTTCCGAATAACCATGCCAAAGAATCACACATGAATACCATCAAAAGGAATAATGATATATAAACTTGTGAATATTGCAACAAAGTCATTCTTGAAACGAATGTGATGAAAAATCCTGTGTAAAGTATTATAAAGGATGATGTGAGAAGTCTGCTTACAGAATCTGTAAAGATCTTTATAGTAAGAGCCTCAATGCCCATACAAATCATTACGGCTGCTAAAAAACCGTAGTCTATAAAAGTTGTATGAAGATTAAAAATTGCACAAAAAGTTCCTATTACAGGGGGAATGCAACTCATCGAAAGTACTAAACTCTTTTTTTGTAAAGCAAACTTTTTAGAGAGCAAATTGAATAATTCTCCTGATGCAAGAAAAGTAACCCCTAAAATAAGGATATGGAGAGCCAAATGATGAAATTGGTCAAAGAAAACCAAGCCAATTACTATAGGCAGTCCGATAAAAAATACAAGAAGTCTCTGGAAAACTTTACGCATCTGAAATCCCCTATATTATTGATTTGGTACGGCACCAAATCGTCTATTTCGTTTTTGAAATTGCTGTATGTCAGAAATAAATTCCTCACTAGAATAATCTGGCCACAACGTATTTGTAAAAATAAATTCAGAATAAGCACATTGCCAGAGCAAAAAATTGCTGAGACGCTGTTCTCCACCTGTACGAATAAGCAAATCAACATCGGGAGCATCTCCTGTGTCCAAGAACTTTGCAAAATCCGCTTCAGTTATGGAATTTATATCTTTGTTTGATTCTGCTATTTTTTTTATTCCACGGATAATTTCATCTCTGCTTCCGTAGTTTATTGCAAGAATACATGTTGTACCTGTAAAATTTGCAGTATCTTGTTTTGCCTTTATTATCTCTTCTTTTACATCTTTTGGCAAACCGTCAAGATTTCCTATGTGGTCAACACGAATACCATTTTTTTTGTAAAATTCAAATTCGGCACGTAAATGAATGTGAATTAAATTCATCAAATACCCAACTTCTTCTTGGGCACGCTTCCAGTTTTCTGTCGAGAATGTGTATAATGTTACGTATTTTATTCCCAGTTCAGCAGCCGTAGCGACAATTCTTTTTGCTGCGGACAATCCCTCTTTGTGTCCTGCGGTTCGTGGGAGACCTCTCTTTTTTGCCCAGCGACCATTACCGTCCATAATGATTCCAATATGGGTAGGTAAGGTGCCGGTTTCTAAATCAGATTTATTCATTATGCAAGAATTTCTTTTTCTTTTGACTCGTAAACTTTATTAATTTCAGCAATATATTTATCTGTCAATTTCTGAAGATTTTCAGTTTCTTTTTTCAACTGATCTTCTGTCAATTCTCCGCCTTTCTGCTGTTTTTTAAGTTCTTCGTTACCATCACGGCGAATATTTCTGATTGTTGTTCTGTAATTCTCAGCCATATTCTTAGCCTGTTTTACGAGTTCTTTGCGGCGATCTGCTGTTAATGCAGGAATGGCGATTCTTATGACTTTTCCATCATTAGAAGGATTCAATCCCAAATCTGCAACCTGAATTGCTTTTTCAATTTCACCGATAAGTGATTTGTCAAATGGAGATATAACAACGGTACGTGCTTCTGGAATAGAAATTTGTGCAACCTGATTTAGCGGTGATTTATTTCCATAGTAATCTACACGAACTTTATCAAAAATTGATGCAGAAGCTCGTCCTGTTCGGATAGTATTAAGTTCATCCTTTAATGATGAAAGTGTTTTTTCCATACGTGGGGTAGCATCGAACGCCATGTTTATCCTCCTAAAATAGAGCCTTCTTAAGTCTGAGCGGCTCAAATGTTTGAAATGAACGAGTTTGGATAAAAGCGTCCAGAACTTCGTCCGTTCTCATAGGGTACCGCAGACGAGTGTAATACCCCTTGCAAGAATAAAAAGCGGTCAGAGTCAATCCGACCGCTTACATTCTTAGATAGAATTATTTTCCAAGAACGTACAATGCAACTTTACCAAATGAAAGTTTTGCACCTACATTCTTAGAAACTTCTTCAAGTTTCTTAGCAACTGTTACTTTGTCATCTTTTACAAATGCCTGATCTACGAAGCAGATCTCAGCGAGATGTTTAGAGATTTTTCCCTGCAAGATACCAGCTCTTACATTCTCTGGCTTAGAAGCCATTTTCTCGTCCTGAGCCATCTGAGCTGTGAAAATCTCTTTCTGCTCGTCAATGTAGCTCTGTGGAACATCTTCTTTAGATGTATATGCAGGTGTAAATGCTGCAATGTGAAGACAGCAGTCATAAGCAAATGTTTTAACTGCATCTGCGTTGCTTCCGTTTACAACTACAACAGCACCAGTTTTTTTGTCTGAGTGGATATAGAAAGATGCAGCTGCATCTGAAGGAACATCAATAACCTCTACCTTTGCAACATTCATGTTCTCGCGGATAGAAACCTTGAGGTCTTCGAGCATTTTATTGTGCTCGTCTTCAACTTTTGTATATCCCTTTGCAATTGTAACGTCAATCATTTTCTCACCAAGAGAAACGAAGTCTGCGTTATTTGCAACAAAGTCTGTTTCACAAGTCATTTCAACAACATAAATCTTGTTGCCTTCCTGACGCATAAAGAGACGACCTTCTGCAGTAGCACGGTCTGCACGTTTTGCTGCAGCTGCAAGACCTTTTTCTTTAAGAATCTTCTCAGCTTCAGCTGCGTTTCCGTTAGCTTCCATGAGGGCTTTTTTGCATTCCATCATGCCGGCTCCGGTTTTTTCGCGGAGTGCTTTTACGTCAGCTGCTGTAATTGCCATTTTTTCGTCCTTATAAATATTGTCTTCGTCTACATTGTCAGCGAGGCTTTCTTCTT
>CADCRJ010000075.1 GCA_902803735.1 uncultured Spirochaetaceae bacterium | reverse complement strand
TTGGAATTATTTGGTTTTCCATTTTATCCTCTAGTGAAACTGTATCAGAAAAAACAATTTCAGGATCATCATCAACTACAGTTTCATTCTGTCCAACTCGTAAAGACATATCATAAATTATAATTTTAGCTTTTTTTACCCTGTTATTTTTGCAATATAAATTATAATCTTTACAGAAACCATTATTAATTGTTAATAATATTCTTATTTTCTTATCTTTTATACTAAAATACTCTTCTCCTAAAAAACCATCTTCATACACCTGTAAAAGGATATATTCTCCAATTCCATCACCGCTAACACCTTCAACCCAAGATGTTGATAAATCTTTGTCAAAAAGCTTATTTCTGTCATAGAATCCATCTTCCTTTCCATTTTCGTGTAAAACAGAACTAGCACCCATTATCCAATTTTTGTAATTATCTTTGTAATAATAACTATTAACACATTCTTTTATATATTTTAGTTCATTCCCGTTTTCAGAAAACACTAATGAACCAAAATTAACAAGTATTAAAAAGAATATAAATCTACTTTTCATTTTATAACTCATTTATTTAAATATCCCGCCCATTTATCACCAATAAACCATCGCGTTTTATCATATTCTTCAAAAGCGCCCCAATGCGGGCGTCCACATAACAATGAGTTAAACCGCACAGGCCTTGAGCCTGTGTCGGCTTTGAACTTTTGTTAGGCGTTATCCTCAATGACTTCTACAATATCCAACATCTGTCGTGGTGTTACAACAAACGACTTCTCGGGAAAATGCTTGATATTTCCTGTAACAAGATAGGCATCTTTTTCATTTCTTGCGTTCATCGTTACGGCATAAAAAACTACATCCTTTGGGTCAGGAAGATTTTCATTTACTGCAATCGAATCAAAATGAATTCCTATTTCCTTTATTTTGTTAACAGTAAGTTCTACAGCTTCTTTAGGAAAATGAAATTTAGGTCGGTTCAACACATCTTTGTATTCAGCAAGAATTTCTTCATTATAAAGTGGAACTATATCTCCTGCAAAAACATAGTCTACTACAATATGAGGAACGGAAGTTGATTTCAAAAATGCAGAAACAAGTACATTTGTGTCAATAACTGCATAAAACGACATTCTATTTTCCTTTGCGGGCAGCCTGGATTTCTGCATTGATTTCATCAAGCGTTAAGTCAGATACTCCGTTTTCTTCTGCACTGTCAGACATAGCCTTCATTGCGAGCATGACATCTTGCGGTATTCGCTTTCTTGCGTAGCTTCGCTTGCTATCGTAATTAAGTTTCATTGTAAAAGGAATCCCCTGTTCTGCTACAGTTCTCTTAAAGAAAATACGGACTGCCGTTGACAAATCAAGCCCCAACTGGTCATAAATAGCACTTACATCGTCTTTTAGTTTATCATCAACCCTGATTTGAACCAAAGTATTTGCCATACAACACCTCCTTGTAGTTGTTTGTAATTACATTGTACGACAATTATATTTGTTTTTCAAGACTAATTTTTAGACAATTCAACATTTGCTCAAAACAGTTCAGGATTCCTGTTTTACAAGTTTCCCACGGCTCAAATTGCATTCTCCAAGCTGAATATTCTGTTGGATTTACTTGATGCGGAATATCGGCAAGCAAAGTGCGGTATTTTTCTATTGTGGCTGATTTTTCTTCTCCGGTAGAATTCTTTCCACCTTTAAATTCCAAATTAATTTTTAAGCGTTTTAACTCCTCTTTTTCTGTAGCAGTGTCTCCGAAAAGAATGGCAATTCTTACATCTGCTATCCCCTCAATGTCAAAGCGAACTATAAAATCCTTGCTTCCGATTTTTCCTTTTTCGCTTCTTTTGTAGCCAAGCCCGAAAACTTTTCTCAGGATTCTTTCGATTTCGCCAAAGTCATATAAAAGTTCTTGTGCAATTTGGATTTTAGCTTTTTTATAATTCTTCACAATCAGCTGGGCAATTCTGATATTTTCTTCATTTGCGATAGTGTTGATTATTTCATTTGTAGCTTTTGCGCCCATACTTTCCCCCGTATAATTTCTGATAAGATTTGCATACTGAACCAGCGTTTCCCGAACAAGCGGAAATTTTGAACTTTCAGAACAACATTTTTCGAGCCAATTCAAAATTTCTTCTTTGTAGGAAATTGTTTTATACTCGATCCCATCGCCACTCTGTTCGCTCGCCTCGTGTCCGTCTTTCGTAAGATAAAGGATTTTGAAATCAGCCGAGTTTTTCTGTGACCAATGAGCATATCGTTTCAATTGTTCTTTTTGGTCGCCTGCAAGTAATTTGTTTTCAATAACAATACGCCTTGCACCCGAAGTGATTAGAATGTCGATTCTGCCTTGTGTTCCTTCGGTCGGGGCATAGCTTTCTGTTTTTACAACTGCATTCTTGCATTCAAAATTGAATTTGCACAATTCTTCCGATGAAAAACATTCTTCCAAGAACAGTCCCAAAAAGCGTTCTTCCATTCCGTGCGTTCCTTTTGGATTTAGAAAAGATGCGATTATTTTTGAATGTATCGTTTCGTGCTGTTTCACCCCGATAATCTGAAAAATGTTGAACCGTCCGCCAGTCGCATCAAGCACGGCATCGTTTTTGTCTTTGATTGCTTTGACTTGTTTGATCAAGCCGTATACATCAAAGGATAGAATATCTTCTTCGGTTACTGACACTAGATTCCTTCCTGATTTTTTTTCTGCAAAATCATCACAGCTTTGCTCAGCATTTCGCTAAGTTTTTCTGAATCCTTTCCAATTGGGGAAGTTATGCTGATAAAAGTATCATTAAAACAAATATTAGGTACGCCCAATCTTTTCTTGTACCCGAATGTTTTTATTTCGTTTACAGGAATGGAAGTATTCTTAGAAAAACTGTTTCCATCCGTAAAATACAATTTCTTATCAGTAAGCACGAAACCAGACTTGAAAGATTTTTTCGAAGTATCGTCATAGCCAAAAACAATATTTTCACCGTTTTGTAATTTGAAAGAATCTTTTACTTTTTTGATTTCTGATTCATTGCTCTTTCCAAGAATAATTTTTTCCGTTGTTTCAGAATCAAGTTCTCTTTTTATGAAGTTCGAGCAATATTCTATGGCTTTATCTGTTGCTGGAGTTTCAGAATCTTCTTTTTCTGACTCTCTTGGAAGATTCTCATACATAATCTCTTTCAATAAATCAAAATTATACTTAGCCGCTTTTTCCATTGCTTTTAAAGCTTTTTTCTTCTTTGAAAGTCCAATAATTAAAAGAATAATTCCGATTGGAGAAAGTGAAACAGAAATAATCATTATGATTCCTGCGATAATCAATGCCTTCTTCGGTTCAGGCGAATCCTGAAAATCAAGATTTAGGATTTTTTGTAATTTAGTTTCATTAGAATCATTGAAATTATTTTCAAGTGTTTCTAGAAATTCATTTACACGACTTCCGTCTTTTTCGAAAAGTGTTAAGTCTCCTATACGAGATTTTAATTTTTCTAAGTCAGACGAGTATTTATCTTTCCGTCTTTTTAGTTTTTCCTTTTCTTCTTTCTCAGTTTCTAAGGCGGCTTTATAGGCTCTGTCTAAAAATTGGAATCTGAGGTCTTCGTCAGTTTCTTTACATTCAGAAAGAGCTTTTTTTCCTAACTCAGTTTCATCGCCCCAATCCTCAACTTCTTCCTTGTACTTTTTATACTCTAAACGAGCCTTTCGTATAGATTCCCATTTCTGTTTTTCATCTGATATATCACGGATTTTTGCAGCATGTTCTTTTCCGGCTTTAGTTGTTAAAATCCATTTTTTATCTTTTTCAAGTTCCTGTTCTTCTATTTTGCGCTCTCTCTGAATCTGTAATTCTAATTTTTTTTCTTCTGCAAGTTTTTTTTCAATCCAATTTTTTCCTTCAGAAGTTTTTTCAAATTTTTCCTTACATTCAAAATGGAAGTTGCTGCCGTGAAAATTGATATAAAAACCTTCTTTTACTTTGTTTCCGCAATAGGGACAAGTCATTCTTTCTTCTTCAGCACGACGAGCTTCTTCCTGTCGAGCAAGTTCTTCGAGCCGTTCTTCTTCCTCTCGCTGTCGTTCTCTTTCTTCACGTTCGCGTTCCCTGCGTTCTCGTTTTTGTTGTGGAGTTTCTTCTTCGTACGACTCAAATGAACTACGAGATGAGGTGCTACTAGAGAATGATGAAGTTACAAAAGATTCTGCTTTTAAAGATTCTTTTTCCTTAAAAAATTTGCATACATCATACTGACGATTTCCCTCTTTGAAAGCTCTTCTTGAAGGCATTTCAGAGCTATAGGGGGCCTTACATCTAATGGGCCAGTTACTTTCCATTTCTTCGCAAAATTTACAATTCGGACATTGAGTAGGAACAATATAATAGTTTGATGAACCATTTTCGCTTGCTCTATGAGGTTCATCCATGTATCTTGAATAAAATGCCATTTTCTAATCTCCTTAAAATAGTTATTTCACTTCTTTTAATATGTTCATTTCAATAGTCTGTTCTGAGCCATCAATGTCAGTGTAGATAATTCTATTTTGCTCCTTGTCATATTTGTAATTTAATTTTAAGCCGTCCAATCCCTCTAACCAGAATTGTTCATCTGTAAAGACATATACGATGTCCATTCCATTCGCTTCTAAAGCCATTTTCTTGCCGGCAACGGGATTTTCACTTCTACAACTTGCAAAAAGCATTACAGATATAAATAGTAAAATGATTAAAGAAGTGACTTTCTTCATAAAACTTATTTCCTCAATTTCATGATTTATTTTTGTTGAGAAAATTTGCTGGAGGATTTTTTCTTGTAACACAAGCACGCCAGTGGCGTGTCCGCCTAACAATGCTTAAACGGTTGCGCGGCCTGACCGCGACATCCGATTTGAAGTGCATGTTATGCTTTCTTTATTGAGCAGTTAGTGCATACTCAAATTCCTGGTTTACAAAAGTTATTTTTTGAACAAGTTTTACAACAGAAGCATCAAATACAACTGGATTACCACATTCTACTTTAAATGAGGTTATAATATTCTTTATTGTTTCTTTTTGATCATAGCTTAATTCATCAATAATTAAAAACACATGAACATTTGACTCAAAAGCTTCAAGCAATTTCTTTTCAAAAAAACTTATAATTGCTCGTGTCGAAATATTTGGATTCATTTCC
>CADCRJ010000074.1 GCA_902803735.1 uncultured Spirochaetaceae bacterium | reverse complement strand
CAGCAACCTCAATCTACGGTGGCGACAAATGCTTCAATATTAGAAGACGCAGGACTTATCCTTTCTGAATCTGCAAAAGCCAAGAAAGGTAACCAGAAAATCTGTTCGCCAGCTTTTAATGAGCTGCTTATAAAATTTCCAGAAGTTGAGAATATTGAAAAAAATTTTGTAAAAATAGAAATGCCGATTGGTCTTTTTACGGACTATTCGGTTACAGCTCCTTGCGGTCTCTGCTCTTCGCAGAAAATTATAGGTTTGCTTGATCTTCCTGATTCTTTCTTGAATCCAGAACGAATGAAGGCTGGCTTATTGTGGTGCACCAGCGGTTATTTTGAGTACAAATTCCCGAATAACACGCTTTCTGAAAAACGTGCCCTGTCAAAACTGGAGTTAAGCATGGAGCTTTCTTCTGAGACTCCTGGTACGAATGTAAACTGGCCGAGCGACATAACTGTATGGATAAACAAGGTTGAGGTCGCAACATGGACTTGCCCAGGCGACTACGGAGACAGACGCGGAAAATTCACGCCTGAGTGGTGGAAGCTTGAAGGCTCGCAGTACGGACTTTTGAAGCATTTTTCTGTTACGGACGAAGGAAGTTTTATCGATGGCGTAAAAGCCTCGTCAATCACATTGGATGACCTTGATATAAAAAATCATCACTCAATCCGAGTACGGATCGGCGTAAAGCCAGATGCCGAGTACATGGGTGGAATGAACATATTTGGCCGTGGTTTTGGAAACTATGACCAAGGAATTGAGCTCAAAACCTACTTTTAGGTCTTTTTCTAAGAGTCTTCCTTGGTACCAAAATGTCAATCGGTTGCTCGATTAGTGCTAAAATGCTAGAATGGCTAGAAAATGAGGCGTTTTATCATATTTCTGTTGTTTTTCTCTTCTCCTTTTCTTTTTGCTACTGAATTTCGTGCATTTTCTAGCAAAGACGAGAAATTTGAGCATTGGGCAGAATATTCTTGGGCACATTCCTTTGGCTTTGGAATTGAAAAAAAACAAAATTTTGGCAGTCTTTCATATAATTTCAAATACGATGTTTTTGAGGGATTTTCTGGGCTTCATATTGCAAATGACGTCACAGATTTGACTTTTCGCGCTTCTTGGAACCCCTTGATTTTTTCTTTTGATTCTTCAAGGCTGGATATGGGACTAGGAGCCTTGTATCATTTTCAATGGCACTCGGTATATGATGAGCATGACATTATAGCCAACTTGAACGTTAAATTTTCTACTGCAAAAAATTTTTTAATTCTTGCTAGATTGGGTTTTGGCGAAAAAGTCACAAAAATATACGGACTTTCAGAAAAGCTTAAAAAAGAAGACCCCCAATTTTCGATTTTGCTCAAAAAAAAGTTTCAGACAGGCACGGAGCCGTATTTTTCGCTTGCATCGCATACGGATTACCGCTATCCGTCATTCTGTAACCCGACCTATATTTTTGGACTTGGACAAGATTTTTCTGATTGGTTCCATCTTGCTTTTGAAGGGGAATTTACATTTACAGACCAATTCGCAACAGTCTGCTACCTAGAATCCGCAATATTCCGCATACGAGGGAGGTTCAAGCTTTGATTCGCCTTTTTAGCATTTTTATTGTTCCTTTGCTTTTGACGGCTTGTAACATGGGCTTTTTTATGGGCGTTACAGGAGAAAACGTTGAAGACCGAACTTCTTCAATGATAGTGACTTTGCCGGCTCCCGCAACAGTCGCAAATTTATCAAAATACTCGCTGATTCTTATTGCAGACCCGCATTTTGGAGCTGCAAAATCACAAAAAACCGAGAATTTTTTGGCATGGTTCAAGGCTCAGATGGAAACTGCCGATGAGGAGCACAAGCCTCGTTTTATCATAAATATTGGCGACACAATGGACGGCGGGCATCTTTCTGAGGCAAATGAATACAATGCTCTTGTTGCCATGCTTGCAGGAATAGCAAAGGAGAATGGACTTCAAGAGTTCCCTACCTACTCGGTTGCGGGAAATCACGATTTGTACAACTACGGCTGGGATACATGGAAAACAAACATATATCCATACACTTCTTATTACAGGTTTATGACTAAAAATTTCAGCTGGTATTTTCTGGACACAGCGAACGGAACTCTTGGAAACGACCAGCTGACCGACCTTGAGCAGAACTTATTGCTTGACAAGAACCCCAAGATTGTAGTAAGCCACTACGCAGTTTATTGCGGAGGGCTTTTTGAATACTGCATTCACAACACGATTGAGCGGAACAGGCTTATCTCAGCTTTTGCAAGGAATAACGTCAAGCAAGTGTTTGAGGGGCATGACCATCAGGAGCATGATTGGACTTGCGAGAATTTTAGGGAGCACGCTGTAACCTCGTTTTTATACGGTTATAAATTCTGTCTTGCGACTATTGACGAAGACGCTGGTACTGTTGTTTATCAGGAAATTTCGATAGATTAAAACAAGAGATTATTTGAGACTTTGCAGAATCATGTTAAACTTAAATGTATGCAAAGTCTATTTATTACTATAATTTTTGATTTTTTGACCACTCCTGGTTAATTACGATTTCCCCAATTTGCATTTACTTTATTCATATCAAATATATTCGAAATAAAATTAAAAATAATT
>CADCRJ010000073.1 GCA_902803735.1 uncultured Spirochaetaceae bacterium | reverse complement strand
ATTTGAACAATACAATAAATATTCTGCAGATGAAAAAAATGAGATGCAAGACTTGTTAAATGAATTTTTGCAAGAATTCCATTTAGATGCTTTATGGAAGAAATAAATAACTTTTTAAAGTCTAAAAAGATATTGACAATTCAAGTTCCCGAATTCCGCGCAAAGGATTGTTAACACCGGCAGCGACACTTTAAAAATCCAAAAATAAAGGAGTTTTTATGAAAATTTACCAATTGAATCTTGATGTTAATAATTACTTGGGTTGCTTTGTAGAGGAGACGACTTTAACCAAAAAAGATTTTAGAGAAATTAATAGAGCCCGAGAACTCTCTTTTAATGATGGATGTATAACTCTAAAATATGCAGACGATGATAAATTAAAACTTGGAGACGTTCTTCGATGCTGGGACTTTATAGGTTTTATAATTAATGACAGAGCATATAAACTTTTTTCTAACAACCCAAAATTAAAAGCTCAATACATAAAATTTCAAGATGATTTCATTCTCTTAAATAATCTTCTTGTTATTGATGCATTGGATAATGAAAAAACTGAATTTGAATACTTTGAAGATGATATTATAGGTGTGGAAAAGTATGCGTTCAAGCAACTTGATTATCCTCCTCTTTTTCAGACATCTCGGTTTGACGGACTTGTTGACATGGATTATTTCGTCACCGATGAATTCATAAACTTTGTAAATGACAACAACATCAAAGGCTTTCTGTTCAAAGAAGTCTGGGACAGCGAAGTGCAGTAATCAATCGCAAACACAAAAAGGACATCGTAGACCTGTTCCGCATTTTTGCCGAGTGCGAGGAGCTAAACACAACACCAATCGGGAAGATAAACAAGACATTTCCAATCCATACCGTTTTTCAGTTATTTTCAATTCAGTAAAAACCGTGCTATAATTTTTTCATGTACTCATTTCATACGGACTGGCTTTTTACGGAACTTCCCGTTCTAATTGAAAAGGGAATTTTAACAGAAAAAACCGCAGAAAAAATAAAGTCTTATTACAAAAATCAAAACGAATTTATAGAAATTGAAGAAACTAAACTGGCAGAAAAGTTAAAAGCAGAGAAACCAGCACACCTTTCACAAAGGCTCCCGATAATTTTGAGTCTTTTGTCCGTCATTTTGATTGCTGGCGGGATAATTTCATTAATCGCTTACAACTGGGCGGCAATTCCAAGGTTAGCCAAATCTTTGACCGCAATTTTCATGCTTTTAATAACCCAAAGTTTTGGTGTTTATCTAAAAATCGCAAAGAAAAACATTTCGGTTCGCACAAAGGAATCATTCTCGCTTTTTTGGGCCTTGCTGTTTGGTGCAGCCGTCGCCTTTATCTCGCAAATTTACCGTTTTCCGTCCAACACGACAGGATTTTTGCTTGTTTGGGCAATATCTTCAATATTAGTAACCTATATATTCAGCAGCTCCAGCACTTTTATTCTTGCACTAATTCAAATTTTCGCCTACATGATTGCCGCATGGGACGAAAACCTAGCAATCTTTCATCTTTTGGTCGCGGCTCTTGTGCCGTTCGTCCTTCAAAAAGAAAGCATAAAATGGCATAAACAAGCACTGTTTTTCTTTGCCGCAATTCTTTTCGTGCCTATGATTTTTAGGCTTGACCCGCTACAAAGCCAAATGATTTTTTTCTCCGCCTATTCAGCCCTTTTTTTGGGCTTTATTTTCATGGGAGACAAAGAAAAAAGAACCGCAGCCTCTTTCTGCCTTTCAATATTCTCAGTAATCCTTGTTGCTATACTTTCTAATTCTGATTTAATTGAAGAACTAACTTTTTCAAAAACAGGAACTCTTTTTGAGCATATCCTGACATATATTGTGTTCGCAATTTTGATTCTGGTCTCGCTTGGTCAGCCTTTGTACCGAAAATTTTTCAAAAAAGAGGGAGAGAGTTTTTTTCTCTCTCTTGCGTTCATTCCGCTGATTTTTCCGTTCGTGATTTATCTGAGCGACTTAAATTCAAGAATCGCTTTTTCGGTTTTAACGCTATGCTCGCTTGCTTTTTTTGTGATTTTTGTGCTCAAAGACAAATCTACGGTTTTCTTGTTTTTTCTAGGATTTTCAAGCTTGTGCGAATGTGCAAAAGGCGCGTTCTATGGTTTTTCTTTGCTCTCGCTCTCGTTTTATACGCTTTTCTTAGTTTCGCTTCTGTTGGTTCGCGAAAATCTCTTGCAGAGCAAAATCAAAGGAGTGTTTTTTATCCTTTTTAGGATTTTTATAGCAGCTCTTTTCGTTTTCTTTTATATCAGCGTTCACTACAAACCGCTATCGCTTAACATTGATGAATCAAGTATTGTACGCTCCATGCTTTTGAAAGATTTGCTTTTGTTCTTGCCTCAGCTTGCCGTTCCAGTTTGGGCTGTGGTCACTCTAGCAAAAAATCAGCCCCGAAAGCTCATTTCAAATGCGGATATTTTCTTGAACCTGATTCTTCTCATTGTAATGGAATTTTTGGAATTCGTGCTCTCTGCAAACATTTTGCTCGCCGCTTGCAATGCTCTTATTCTTCTGAACGCAGCGTTTGCTGCTGGCAAATACATTTTTTTCAGAAAGTCGGATTTTCTGCCCTACTTGCCAATTGCATTGGCTCAGACCTTCGTGCTTTGTTGTTTTAATGGCAAAGAATCAGATTTTTTGTGGACAATAACGGCGGCTGCGTTTTTGTTGCATCTTTACGGAAAAACTACGGATTTTCAAAAAATCTCAAAAATCTGTACGAGGATTTCAACTGTAACAAACGGAATCATTTTTTTCCTTGAAGCTGCATTTTTTATGTGTCTGTGCGAAATACCAATTTCTAGATACGTTTTTCCAACAAATGTTTGGACTACGGTTTATATCACATTTTTTCTCGTTCTCTGCGGAGCACTGTGTATCTGCTTAATCCGCAAAAAAGAGCTTTTTAATATTGCAATGCTTTTTCACATCTGCTTGTTTACAGAGAATGAGAGCATGCAAATCATTGCATTACCAGCACTTACAATTTTCTGCCTGTATTATTTTTTTACGGCTTACAAAGAAAATTCCGCAAAAAAAGCAAATATCACGGCAATTTATTTTACGGCAGTACTGATGATTCGTTTTTTTACGCTTGGATACGGGCTTGTAAGTCAGGGAATCGCACTTATATCGCTTGGAGTCGTACTTCTTCTAATAAATAGATTCCTGAGGAAAAAGCAATGAAACAATTTTTTTTACAAAGCCGATTGCAAAAGAAACATCTTATCGCCGTAGTGATTTTATTCCAGCTTGTAGTAGTCGCATCAATGTTTATGAAGGCTTGGAGCATAAAACACTATGCCGTCAAAAACAACACGATTGTCCGCATTTCTTGCACAGCCTACGACCCGTTCAATCCATTCAAAGGAAGATATGTGCGTCTTACGCTCAGTCAGAACGATTTGGAATCCGAAGGCAAAAAACTGGGGATTGATTTACAAAAGCTTTCTAAAAACTGCTCGGATTATTATATGCAAGAAAATTATGCCAATTTCATTGATAAAATCAGCTCTAAAAATTTGAATGACTTAAATCCTGTTCTGGAAGTTTACGTTGACAAAAAAGGTGGGGCAATTCAAAAAGCCCTCCTTGTACAGGAAAATAATAAAGAAATACCAATTGAGGAATATATCAGACTCGTTCTGCGAGGTGAAATTTCCGAGCACTGCAATTAAGGCTAATGTCGAGTCTCAAAAAGTAAAATATATAGAAACGAAGTTTCAGAAATCAAAACTCGTCATTCGACCTAAAAATATCAATCAAAGGAGATTTTATGGATTTTATCGATGTTGTGGAAAACGGGCTCCACGTACAGATTGAAATTACGGATGAAAAGGATGTTCGGCTCGTTCAGTTTGCACCAGCTGGGCACGAGCGAGTTTATGAGAACGTTCCTGATTTTTCAAAAGGCACAAGGCACTTTAGGCTTGTCGAGGTACAGTTTACAGGTAAAAACCACCCATACCACCACGGCTCCGCAAACAAGGGCAGCGAGCCTGGATACAGTCTGTGCTATTCGTCTCATAAAGATTACAAGAACAATTTTGGGCGAAAGCTTGAAATCACGCAGCAAGCGAGCGGCATCTTTGTGACAAGCCACTTGCAGTTTTTTGATGGCATACAGGCTGTGCGCAGCTGGACTACGATAGAAAACAAAAGCGAACGCGAGGAAGTTCTTGAATATGTCTCTTCTTTCGCACTCACAGGGCTTGAGACTGGCGACGTAAAAAAACGCGACGAAGACACTTTGATTTATATTCCTCACAATACTTGGTTCTGCGAGTGCCAATGGAAGGCACACACTCTGAACGAGCTTGGCTACGATGCCACAAACTGGGGCAACGTAAAGGCTGTGAGCCTGTCAAAAACAGGAACTTGGGGATGCAGCGACTATCTTCCTATGGGAAGTTAC
The DNA here is from genome assembly GCA_902803735.1 of uncultured Spirochaetaceae bacterium. GTDB lineage: Bacteria > Spirochaetota > Spirochaetia > Treponematales > Treponemataceae > Treponema_D. Next base: position 17,843 of record CADCRJ010000073.1, on the reverse strand, counting down.
GTCAACAAAAAGGCTGGAACCACATTCACGTGGCAAATAGAGACTTCTGGCAGCTGGAACTGGGAAATAAGCGATAAGTATGAGCACATGTATGTTCAGCTTTCGGGTCCAAGCCTTACCCAGAACGGTTTTTCAAAAATTATACGCCCAAACGAGAGCTTTGAGTCCGTTCCTTGTTGTATGGTCTCCGTTCAGGGAGATTTTGAGAAGTCCATACAGGAGATTACAAAATACAGAAGAGCGATACGCCGCCCGAACAAAGACAACGACTCGCCGAGTCCTATTTTTAATGACTACATGAACTGTCTTATGGGCGACCCGACAACAGAGAACGAGATTCCGCTCATTGATGCGGCGGCTGCGGCAGGCTGCAAATACTACTGCATAGATTGCGGTTGGTACGATGACGGTCCTTGGTGGGACGGAGTGGGAGAATGGCTCCCTGCAAAGACTCGCTTCTCAAACGGCGGAATAAAGGGCGTCCTTGATTATATCCGCTCAAAAGGCATGATTCCTGGTCTTTGGCTTGAACTGGAGGTTATGGGAATAAAATGCCCGCTTGCGGAACGTGTTCCAAAAGACTGGTTCTTCCAGAGAAATGGTCACGTTCTCATTGATGAGAACCGCTACCAGCTGGACTTCCGTAATCCAGCAGTCCGCGAGCACGCCACCAGCGTTGTCCGCCGCCTAGTCGAGGAGTACGGAGCGGGCTACATAAAGATGGACTACAACCTTGACCTTGGCGTTGGAACAGACCTGAACGCAGACAGCGCGGCAGACGGAATGCTTGAGCACAAACGGGCGTACCTTTCTTGGCTTGACGAGATTCTTGCCCGCTATCCAAACCTTGTCTTTGAGAACTGCTCCAGCGGAGGCATGAGAATGGAATACTCGCTGTTGAGCCGATGCTGCATTCAGTCCGTCACAGACCAAGAGGATTATATAAAAATGGCTGCGATTGCCGCGAACTGCATGACAGCAGTAACACCAGAGCAAGCAGCGATTTGGTCTTATCCGCTCAAAAACGGAGACGAAGAAGAGACCGCTTTCAACATGGTGAACGCAATCCTTATGCGCATTCACCAGAGCGGGCATCTAGCAAATCTTTCACCAGCCCGTCTCGCTATCGTCCAAGAGGGAATTCGTGTATTCAATCAGATTTCAAAGGAAACTTCGCGAGGCCTTCCAATCTGGCCGCTCGGACTTGCTACAATGCAGAAAAACATCATCTGCACAGGGCTAGACAGTGGCTCCTCGATTTATCTTGCAGTCTGGTGCACAAAAGAAGACGCAGAGGCAAATGTTTCTGTTCGCTTTGCAAAAGCGGAATGCATATTCCCAACTTTGCTGCCTACAAGCTTTGAGCTGAACCAAGCTCGCGATTCGGCAGATACCTACGAGCTTACAGTAAAAATGAAAGCCCGCACAGCAAGACTGTACAGGCTTTATTAAGGTCATCTATAAAGCACAAACCTCCATAAAAACAGGAAGCTTGTGTTCAATTATTAATGATGGAACAAGCGGATTCCTGTGAATGCCATTGCAATGCCGTACTTGTTGCAAGTCTCGATTACATTGTCATCACGGACAGAGCCGCCTGGCTGAGCAATAACGGTTACGCCGCTTTTGTGAGCACGCTCGATGTTGTCTCCAAACGGGAAGAACGCATCGCTGCCAAGGGCTACGTCTGTGTTTTTGCTGAGCCACTCGCGTTTTTCTTCTCTTGTAAATACAGTTGGTTTCTCAGCAAAAATCTGCTGCCACTTACCTTCTGCAAGAACATCCTCGTATTCCTCGCCTGTGTAGACATCGATTGCATTGTCCCTGTCCGCACGTTTTATTCCCGCAACAAATTTAAGCGAGCGAACTTTTGGCGACTGTCTGAGCCACCATTTATCAGCCTTGTCACCAGCAAGACGTGTACAGTGAATACGGCTCTGCTGTCCTGCACCAATGCCGATTGCCTGTCCATCTTTTACATAGCAGACTGAATTTGACTGTGTATATTTAAGAACAATCTGAGAGATGATAAGGTCTCTTTTCTGTTCATCCGTAAAGTTTTTTGCCTCTGTAACGACGTTTGCAAGAGTTGACTCGTCAAGCTTTATAAAATTATGTCCCTGCTCAAATGTAACGCCAAAAACCTGCTTTGTCTCTGTTGCAGGAGGAACATAAGAAGGATCAATCTGAATAATGCAGTAAGCACCTTTTTTCTTTGATTTAAGAATTTCAAGAGCCTCGTTGTCGTAGCCTGGAGCGATTATACCGTCGCTCACTTCCTTTGCGATAAGCTTTGCTGTTGCCGTATCGCATACATCAGAAAGAGCAATAAAATCGCCGAAAGAGCTCATTCGGTCTGCTCCGCGAGCACGTGCGTAAGCACTTGCAAGAGGCGTAAGCTCAATTGCTGGGTCTACAAAGTAAATCTCCTTCAACGTGTCTGACAACGGAGTTCCAACTGCGGCACCAGCAGGAGAAACGTGCTTAAAGCTTGTAGCGGCAGGAAGTCCTGTAGCTTCTTTCAGTTCCTTTACAAGCTGCCAGCCGTTGAGAGCATCAAGCAGGTTGATGTAACCAGGTCTACCATTCACAACTGTAATTGGGAGGTCACCATTTTCAACAAATACCCTAGCCGGTTTCTGGTTCGGGTTGCATCCGTATTTGAGTTCAATCTGTTTCATAATAGTTTTAAGATACCCGAAAATCGCTACGTTGAAAAGATTCTATCGTATGTTTTTATTAGGTCGGATTTCTTAGAAAGTAAAAATTTATACTTTTTTGCGTAAAATTTTACCAGAATCATATTTTCAAGAAAAAATATATCAATATATTGATAATTGTCCGAAAAGGTTCAACAAAATTCAATAAAATTTTACATACACATTTACAAAGACTGCATCTATACTAAAAACATCTCATACCTAAATTTAGGAGGAAAATGTATGATGTTAAGAAAATGTGTTGCTGCTTCCCTTTTGTTGCTTGCTGCTACAGGAAGCATTTTTGCTTGGGGCAAAAAAAAGAATGACAACAAATCAAAAGCAAAAAAGACTGTTGTTGTAGGATACGCACAGGTTGGTGCTGAATCAGACTGGCGCTTGGCTAATACACAGTCATTCAAAGATACATTCAAAGAAGCTAATGGCTACAAATTGATTTTTGATGATGCACAGCAGAAACAGGAGAACCAGATTAAGGCTATCCGTAACTTCATCCAGCAGGATGTAGACTATATCGTTGTTGCACCTGTTGTAGAAACTGGTTGGGAAACAGTTCTTCAGGAAGCTAAAAAAGCAGGAATCCCTGTAATTCTTTCTGACCGCCAGATGAAAGTTTCTGACGACAGCCTTTACACAGCATGGGTTGGCGGTAACTTCCTTCAGGAAGGACGCGACGGTGTAAAATGGCTCGACGCTTATCTCAAAAAAATCGGACGTGACAAGGACACAATCAATATCGTAGACCTTCAGGGAACAATCGGTGCTTCTGCTCAGATCGGACGTACACAGGGATTGGAAGAAGGAATCAAAGCTCACAGCAACTGGAAGCTCGTTGCACAGCAGACTGGTGAATTCACACAGGCTAAAGGTCAGGAAGTTATGGAATCTATCCTGAAATCAACTCCAAAAATCGATGTTGTATATGCAGAGAACGACAACATGGCTTGGGGTGCAATCGACGCTATCAAAGCTGCTGGTAAAGTTCCAGGAAAAGACATCATCATCATCACTTTCGATGCTGTTCGCGAATCATTCAACAGAATCATCAATGGTGAGGAAATCAACTGCGCTGTTGAGTGTAACCCACTCCACGGTCCACGCACAGCTGAAATCATCCAGAAACTTGAGGCTAAACAGAAAGTTGACAAGATTCAGTATGTAACAGAGCTTGTATTCGACAAGAACGGTGTTGGCGGAGCTTTGAAAGCTGCTGACGAGCTTCCAAACCGCAAATACTAAAAATAAAAGTCAGGGCTGCCTAAAACAGGCAGTTCTGTAACCGTTGCGATATGTTTTTTAGCCGGAACATACAGAAAAAAATCTCTGTTCCGGCTTTTGTTTTAAAAAAAGGAAAAGGTTTTTAAAATGGCACAAAAAGTCCTGCTTTCAATGAAGAACATAACCATGACGTTTCCTGGCGTAAAAGCACTCCAGAACGTTGATTTTTCTCTCTGCGAGGGAGAAATTCATGCACTCATGGGAGAAAACGGTGCAGGAAAGAGTACGCTTATCAAGGTATTAAATGGCGTACACACTAGAGATTCCGGGGAAATATTTCTTTGCGGCAAATCAATCAACAACCACTCCCCAGAGGAAGCTCAGCAGAACGGTATCAGTACCGTATTCCAAGAGGTCAATCTCTGCCCGAACATCTCAGTTGCAGAGAATATTTTTGTCGGACATGAGCCGCGCAATAAGTTCTTTGCCGTTGACTGGAAAACAATGAACCAAAAAGCAAAGGAAATCCTTGCTTGGGTTGGTCTTGAAGATATAGATGTAAAACGCACTCTCGGCGAGTATTCAGTTGCTATCCAGCAGATGGTTGCTATCGCCCGTGCAGTAAATTTCAATTGTAAGGTTCTTATCCTTGACGAGCCAACTTCCTCACTTGATGACCAGGAAGTAGAGAAGCTGTTCAATGTTATGAAGCAGCTAAAAGCAGACGGCAAGGGTATTATTTTCGTCACGCACTTTCTTGAGCAGGTTTATGCAGTATGCGACAAAATCACAGTACTCAGGAACGGCGAACTTGAAGGTCAGTTCACGACAGCAGAGCTTCCAAGGCTTAAGCTCGTACAGGCAATGCTCGGTCACGAAGTCGCTGAACTTGATACACTCCACAGCAACAACGCAATCGAAGAGAAAGAAAACGTTCCTCAGATTCTTAAAGCCGTAGCGCTCACTCACGAGGGCACAATCAAACCTTTCGACGTAACAATAAAGAAGGGCGAGGTTGTAGGTCTTACAGGTCTTCTCGGTTCTGGTCGCTCAGAAATGGCAAGGGCACTTTACGGTGCGGACAAGCCGGATGGCGGACAGCTTTTTTTCAACGGAAAGGAACTCAAAGCAAAGGCACCTATTGACTCAATCAAGCAGGGCATGGCTTACCTTCCAGAGGACAGAAAGGCAGAGAGCATAATCGCAGACCTTTCAATCCGCGAGAACATGATGATTGCTTTGCAAGCAAAAACAGGCGTTTTCAAGCTTTTGCCAATGTCAAAGCAGATGGAGCTTACAGAGCAGTACATCAAAGCCCTGAACATAAAGACTCCTTCAACAGAGACGCTTATCAAGCAGCTTTCGGGCGGAAACCAGCAGAAAGTTATCATTGGTCGCTGGCTCGTAACACATCCAGAGTTCTTGATTCTTGACGAACCGACACGAGGTATTGACGTAGGAACCAAGACAGAAATCCAGAAGCTTGTCATCAAGCTTGCAGAAGAGGGAATGACTGTAATGTTCATCAGCTCTGAGATTGACGAGATGCTCCGTACAGTCAACAAACTTTGTGTATTGAGAGATGGTGCTAAGGTAGGCGAACTTATGAACAATAACCTTACACAGGAAGACGTTATGGCTGCAATCGCGGGAGGTGAAAAATAATGGAATCGAAGAAATTCAGCATCTCATCTTGCATTGGTACGCTCAAAAAGACACAGCTTTTATTACCGCTGGCAGCACTTGTACTCATGCTTATAGTAAACGCCATAATCACACCGGGATTTTTCAAAATCTCGATAAATAACGGCGTTCTTTACGGATTCATCATTGATATTTTGAACCGTTCATGCGAGCTTATAATCCTAGCAATAGGAATGACGCTCGTTGTCGCTTCATCAAGGGGAACTGATATTTCAGTCGGCGCAATAATGGCAGTTTCTGGAGCAATCATAGTACGACTTCTTGGCTCAAGCTATGACGGCTACGCAACGCCAATGCTCATCGCAATCCTTTGCGGATTCTTGGGCGGCATGATGTGCGGTGCATTCAACGGATTGCTCGTAGCAAGATTCAACATCCAGCCAATGGTTGCGACATTGATTCTTTATACAGCAGGACGAGGTATAGCACAGCTCATAAGCTCAACAGAGACAGCAACAGGTGTTATTCTCTATGTTCGCATGGAATCATTCAAATGGATTGGAGGCTTCTTGCCGGGCGTAATCGTTCCAACACCAATCTTCATTGTAATCCTGTTCGTAATCATAACGCAGCTTTTCTTGAAAAAAACAGCGTTCTCAACCTATATTCAGACAGTAGGTATTAACCCTAAAGCTGGACGTTTGGTTGGTATCAACTCTGCATTGGTAATTTTCATCTGCTACTTGTTCTGTAGCTTTAGCTCAGGCGTTGCAGGTCTTATCGCTTCAAGCCGTATTTATTCGAGCGATGCAAACAACATCGGTTTGAACCTTGAAATGGATGCCATCCTTGCGGTTGCACTTGGCGGCAACAGCCTTGGAGGTGGAAAATTCAATATGGCAGGCTCAATAATCGGTGCAATCACAATTCAGTGTCTTACAACAAGCCTTTACGCTCTTGGAGTTTCTGCTGACCAGCTGCCAGTTTACAAGGCTGTAGTAGTTATCCTTATAGTCCTTCTCCAGTCGCCAACATTCAAGAAATGGTGGGCTGAGTTCAAGCTTCGTAAACAGGCTTCAAAAGGAGTAGCAAAATGAAACTGAATAAAAAACTTGACAGCAGCAATTTCTTGCTGTTTGTAACTGTATGTTTGTTTTTGTTCATGTACCTTCTTGGTATTGTAATTTACCACGACGCAGGATTTGGTAGAACACAGATTCTCCTGAACATGTTCATAGACAACGCTGGTCTTCTGATTGCTGCTTCTGGCATGACGATGGTAATGATTACTGGCGGCATTGATATTTCTGTTGGTTCCGTAATAGGTCTTGTCTGTATGATTTTGTCCTATTCGATGGAAAGAATGGGTGTAAGCGCAGGGGCAGCAATCTGCATCGTCCTCTTGTTCGGCTTGGTCTTTGGTGCTTTTCAGGGATGGCTTATCTCGTATATGCAGCTTCAGCCGTTTATCATTACGCTCGCAGGCTTGTTCGGATGCCGCGGTCTTACCGCCATCATAAGCTCTGAGCAGATTGCTATCACAGCAAACAAGGGCTTCTTGGCTTTTGCAGGCAAGGACATTTACTTGCCAGCATTCTTGGGATACCACAACAGAAAAGGCGTTCTTATCGCTCCGTTCATCCATCCGAGCGTAATAATCGCTTTGCTTACAGTTGCTGTCATTTGGTATGTGCTTAAGTACACAAGATTTGGTCGTAACCTTTACGCAATCGGTGGTAACGAGCAGTCTGCACTCCTTATGGGTATAAACGTAAAGAGAACAAAGTTCATTGCTTATGTAGTAGAAGGATTCCTTGCTTCTCTTGCAGGTTTTGTATTCTGTCTTAACACTACGTCAGGATTCGTAGAGCAGGCACGAGGCTTTGAAATGGAAGCTATTTCGTCTGCGGTTATTGGCGGTACAATGCTTACAGGTGGTGTCGGCTCCGTAGTCGGAACGGTATTCGGCGTTCTTATCAAAGCTACGATTGAGACACTTATTCGTTGTCAGGGTACGCTTTCTTCATGGTGGAACAAGATTGTACTTTCAATCATTCTTTGTTTCTTCATCGTATTGCAGAGCGTAATAATCATGGCAAAAAGCAAGTCAAAGAAATAGTTAAAAACAATTGGTTCGGAAACAGCAATCACCTCCGATTGAGGTTTTCCGAACCTCTTGTATAAAAAATCAGCAAAAAAATTCCGTTTATTGAAAAAATCCCCATAAAAATACTATACTTATTAAATGCACAGAATAGGGTTCATTTGTTTTTCGCTCGCGTTATGTATAGTAAATCTTTTATCCTGCTCAAAAGAAACTAAAAGCCAAGATTTTCAAGAAAAAAAAGAGAATCATAAAATAATAGTAGGTTTTTCACAAATAGGGGCAGAAAGCGCGTGGAGGATTTTCAACACAAAATCCATGCAGCAGGCGGCAGAACAAAAAAATATCAAATTGCTGTTCTCTGATGCCGAGCAAAAGCAAGAAAATCAGATAAAAGCAATCCGCTCGTTCATAGTCTATCAGGTTGACGTAATCATTTTTACGCCGATTGTACAGGACGGCTGGGATAATGTTCTGCAAGAAGCAAAAGACGCTGGCATTCCTGTAATAGTATGTGACCGCAAAATCAAGACAAAGGACGATGGTCTTTATGCTGGCTACATTGGAACCGACACAATTGAAGAAGGCCGCAAAGCCGCGATGTTCCTAAAACGCAAATTCAAAAATAAGGACGCTCATTACTCAATACTGGAGCTTAGGGGCACGGACGGGTCATCAGCCTCGGAAGACAGAATCAAAGGATTCAGGGAAGTAATCGACAAAGACCCAAGGTTCTCCGTAATTTACAGCGAGAGCGGGGATTTTATGCGTTCCCGCGGGCAAGAGATTGCCCGTACAATCCTAAACGAGAACGGCAACAGGCTTTGCATTGACGGAAAGAAAATCGACATAATTTTTTCCGCAAACGACGGTATGACCCTAGGCTTCCTTGAAGAACTTGAAAAACACGGCATAAAAACAGGAAAGAGCATTACCGTTGTTACGGTTGACGCACAGCAAGAAGCCGTGGACAAACTCAAAGAAGGAAAAATCAACTGCATCGTCGAATGCAATCCAAACCTTGGAAGCCCCGCAATGGAGCTTGCAGAGATGCTCGCATCAGGAAAATCGATTCCTAGGTCAACAATAATTGACGAACAAGTGTTTACGGAGTTTGACTCCAAGGAAATCTCAGAACGCGGATACTAAACATGAAAAAAGCAAGATTCACAAAAACCGCAAGCATAAAGAAAAACGTCGCATTCTCATTCCTGCTCATAATCATAATGATGGTACTTCCAACAGTTTATTCCGTGACGACGTTTCATATTCACACAAGCCGCTATGACAAGATTCTGACGAACGTAAGCCAGGCGAACAAACTCGGCATCATAGCGAAAGTTCAGGTCGCTGATGAAATCTGGGACATTGTCGCAGGCTTAAAGACTTTCAACCAAGGACAGCAATACCTTATGCTCCGTGAAATCCGCAACGGCATTGCCTCAATGAAAGAGACGTCTTCGCCTGAGAACAGGGAGCTGCTTGAAGTTGCAAGCCGTACCGAGAAAACCCTTGAAAAATACACCCAGCGGCTAGGAGACCAGATTAGCGGAAACGCCACCGTCGCAGAGAATCAGAGCATAATGGAAGAAATTCGCGGAGTCGCCTCGCTTTTGTATGATATTTTTCAGGACTACATCGTAGAGGAAATAAAATCCGCAGAAACAGCAAACGAACGTATGCGAAACTCATCGCTGGCTCTTACAATAATCCAAGTGAGCATATCCACGATTGCCCTTCTTATAACGCTTTTTACTTCGTCAAACCTGTCAAATACAATCAGAACGCCTATCCTTAACATGGAGCAGCTTTCTTCGAGAATCGCAAACGGAGACCTTTCTGCCCGTGCCGAGCAGCCACACGTACAGGAGCTAGACAGGCTCGCCGCAAACCTTAACATAATGGCGGAGCGAATAAAGCAGCTTATTGACCAGAACATAAAGGAGCAGCAGAATCTAAAAAAGGCCGAGATGCGTACGCTGCAAGCACAGATAACGCCTCATTTCCTTTACAATACATTCGATTCGATTATATGGCTCGCCGAGTCTGAGCGCATAGAAGACGTAGTGGACATAACCCGTGCGTTCTCTAATTATTTTAGAATCTCGCTTAGCAAAGGTTTGGACTGGATTACCATAGACAAAGAGCTGGAACACGTTCGTAATTACTTGACAGTACAGAAGATACGCTACGAGAACATTCTTACCTATGAAATTGAATGTGACGAAGGCATAGGAGAAGTTCCTGTACTCAAGCTGATTCTCCAACCACTTGTAGAAAACGCAATCTACCACGGAATCAAAAACAAGCGCGGGCGCGGTAAAATAAAGGTCTGCGCAAAGGATTCTGGCGACAAAGTTCTGCTAAGCGTAAGCGACAACGGAATTGGCTTTACAAAAGAGCGGCTTGACGAAGTTCTTCTGGAATTTGAATCGGAACCAAGTACGGAAACAGTACGTACAAGTTACGGTCTTTACAATGTAAACAAAAGGCTCAAACTGTATTACAATAATACAGTCAGCATGAATATAAACAGCGAATATGGAGAGGGAACAGAAGTCTCGTTCTCAATTCCCAAAAAACGGCAGAACGCAGATATTGCGGTAAAATAAGGTGCAGAAAAACTGCACGGCAAGGAAAAAAAATGTACAGCGTATTTATCGTTGATGATGAAATTATTGTAAGAGACGGTCTCAGACGCAAGATAGACTGGGAACACTCGCAGTTTTCTTTTGCGGGCGAAGCAGGAGACGGCGAAATCGCGCTCTCGATGATTCAGGACATAAAACCAGACATTCTCATTACGGACATACGAATGCCGTTCATGGACGGGATTGAGCTTGCAAGAGCCGTTAAAAAACTACAGCCGTGGATAAAAATAATCATTCTCTCAGGACATGATGAATTTGACTACGCAAAAAAAACAATAGCAATAGGCGTTGAGGACTACATCCTAAAGCCGTTCACGCTGGAAGAGCTTATGGCAAGCCTAAACCGAGTGGCAGAATCGCTGGACAAGCAAAAACAGCAGTTCACGGACATAGACAGGATGAAAAAAGAGCTGGAATCCACAACCCTTCTCGCTCAGGAAAAGCTTTTGACTGACATTGTCTTTGGAGTTCTCGACACAAGCACGGCAATACAAAAAGCCTCTAATTTTGGCATAAACTTGATTGCCCACTATTACAGCGTTTGTGTAACAGAAATCCATGTAAAAGACGATATTATAGAGAATCTCGTCGCAGCAAAATCAAGGCTGATGCAGCTCGCAAAGAATTCAACAGAAAAAATCGGCTTTTTCATCTCGCCAAACACTTTTGTCTCAATAATCAAGGGAAGCACAAAGGAAACTGTAGAAGAAAGCGCGTTCTCCGCAGCGGACACATTGAAACACGAGGTTTCAAGCGTCGAGGGAGCCACATCAATAACAGCAATCGGCTCAATAGTGGAGCACACGGCGAACATCACAAAGTCCTTTCAAGAAGCTTCATTGATTGTCAGAAAAACTGCATTCGCAAACAAAAACAAAGTCATAAGCGCAAACGACATAAACACACAGGAAAGCAGCTCACTTGAACTACAAGAGAACGACCCGCTGGTTGACAGACTAAACTATGCGGATGAAAGCGAGATAGACCTTATTATAAGCGAATACATCAGTATGCTCGGAAAAAATACGGACTCGTTCTCAATAATCGCGTCATATCTGCTTGTCGATGTCATAATGGCAGTCTCAAAAGTCATAGAAAACCTTGGAGGCGACATAAAGCAAGAGATGCCAGAAGTCCTTACGCACTCTTTTGTCGAGCAGGCTGTCCAGAACGAGTCGATTTTCATAAGCGAGATTAAAAAAGTGCTTGAATCACTGCTTAAATACAGGAACACGCACGCACAGGGAAAGTATACGGACGTTATACTAAGGGCAAAAAAGTATATCGACAAAAACTTTACGAATCCTGACATTTCGCTCAGGACGACAGCAGAAGCCGTTAACTTTAGTCCAAATCACTTCAGCACGGTGTTCTCGCAGGAATGCGGAGTCACATTCATTGAGTACCTCACGCAGGTTCGCATAGAGCAGGCAAAGAAAATGCTCGCCAATACAGATATGAAGAGTACGGACATCGCCTATGAAGTGGGGTTCAACGACCCGCACTACTTTAGTTTTATCTTCAAAAAAACGATGGGTGTTTCACCACGAGAATGGAGGAACTCACAGGCAAATACGGAGCAATAGCAGAGTCGTAAAAAAGTTTTAACCCTAATATTTTTGTGTTATAATAGGCGAAATCATTTTTATGGGAGCTTCTATGAAGAAATTATTTTCCCTGGCATTGATTATAATATCAATGCTTGTGCAGACCTCTTGCGATACAGATTTTTTTGAAGAATCTGACGGCAAATCTTCAGGTCCTTCAATAGTTCCTGTAATAACATTTTTAAACTCCATTCCTGATGAAGAAGTAAACACAGTTTTTAGGCTTACAAACGACTTCAGAACAGGAAGCGAGGCTTATTACCGAAATGAGGCAAACACAGATGATATTCGCGTAGCAAATCTTTCCTGCCTATCTTTGGACGCAAATTTATGCAGGGCTGCAAAAATAAGGGCTGAAGAAATCGTTTCATCATGGGGACACGTTCGTCCCGATGGCAGGAGCTGCGAAACTGTTCTTAACGACCTTTCAATTGCTCGTAATGCCAGCGGCGAAAACATAGCCGCAGGAAATCAGAGCGGAGAACGCACTTTTCTGCAATGGAAGGAAGACGGCAAGCCATATAGCGGACAAGGGCACAGGCGTAATATGCTTAGCAGGAATTTTTCAAAAATCGGCATAGCAGGTGTTTATGCCCCAGATTCCCAATACAAGTATTATTGGGTAATGATACTAACGGACTAAAAACAAGACCAAGAGGGATTTTATGAGAACTTATGACGACACTATGTTCAAAGATACTTTTGAACACGAATTTACATGGTTAAACGGCGTTATGCGTAACGTCAGACGGTTCTCAACGCGACCTGCCATTATTGACCCAGAGACTAACAGGCATTGGGATTATCAGAGCCTTAACAAAGAAGCGAACAAACTTGCGAACGCATTGCAAAAGGCAGGCATAAAAAAAGACGACGTTGTAATGGGAACGCTCAGAAACAGCCCTGAGTTCGTGTTCGCATACGTTGCGCTTCGTAAGCTAGGCGCGATTTTTCTATGTGCAAACTACAATCTCTCGTCAGGCGAAATGAAATTGCTAATCGAGCATAACGAGCCAAAAGCAGTCATCTATACGGCTAATTCCGCCACAAACATAAAAGAAGCCGTAGAAAAAAGCGCTTTCAAGACTGAATTGGTAATTATCGCTGACAACATTGAAAATACAAAGGTGCCAGCAGGACACATCAGCTACGAAGCCTTTGTGCAAGATTCGCCAGACACAGAGCCTCAAGTGAAATTCAGACCGCACATCTATGACGAGGTGCTACGACTCTGTACCAGCGGAACCACGGCTCTTCCAAAATGCGTTCCAATCAATGACATAAACGAGGTTCTCTCTGCGCACGATGTAATCATGCACTATCCAATGAACGCACTCGACGTAACCTTGAACATGACACCGTGGTTCCACAGGGGCGGCTGTCACTCAGGCGGAATTTGCCCTACGCTGTATGCGGGAGCTTCAGCCGTAATAATGCGTCAGTTCCGCCCTCATACAGCACTAAAATGGGTCAACGAATACCATATCACTTATATGATGGGAACTCCCGCAAACCTCAAGATGCTTGTCCGCGCCCAAGAAAAAGAACCGCAAAATCTCTCGGCGATAAAAGGAATTGTCACAATGGGCGCACCTCTATCACGCACGGATTGCATGGAATTCATAGAAACGCTCACGCCAAACATTTTCAATGGCTACGGCACTACAGAGACTTTCTGGAATTCATTTTTGAGACCGTATAACTTGCCTGAGGGTGCAGGCTCCGTGGGTGGCTCTTGTACAGACGATGAAGTTCGCATTGTAAAAATCTTTGACGATAAAAAAGCAGAGCCAAACGATTTGATTCCTCAAGACTCAACGGCAGAGGGCGAGGTTATAATCAAGTCACCAGCAAAAACAACATACTCGTATTTCAAAAATGAAAAGGCAACCGAAGAAAAATTCTACAAGGGCTGGATGTATACGGGAGACGTTGGAACTTGGGACGAGAATTGCATAGTAACCATAAAGGGCAGAAAAGACGATATGATTGTCGTTTCTGGCGAGAACATTTTTCCTGCGCAAATTGAAGAAATCCTGAATGACCATGAAAAGGTTAAAGATTCCATTGTCACAGCCGTGCCAGACAAAGTACGAGGAGAAGCTGTCGCAGCCTACATAGTTGCAAAGGACAGCTCCCTTACAATACAGGAACTCGGCGAATACTGCACAAGTCATTCCATGCTCTCAAAATATAAGCGACCGCGTTACTTTGCAATTGTAGACGAACTGCCGTTCACGACAACTGGCAAGAAAAAGCACTACGAGATGAAGCGCCGTGCCGTTGAAGACTTAAAGCAAGGAATACTAAAAAAAGCTTAAAACAGAAGGAACTCAAACTAAACTGATTAAATTCCGATAATCAAATTACTATGCTTTATTTACTTGGTGGCTTTTTAACACAGTATTTTGGACCGGCAAGACTTTTGCAGTCGTATGCTGTTCTTATCGTTCTTGCTCTTTACGTAGGATTTCTTGTTATACGTTTTGGGCTTCCTTCGTTCTACGACAAATTGCCGCATGACAGGGGACGCGAGTTTACGCTTACAGCAGAGGCTGCAAAGGGTAAACCGACAGGCTCCGGCGTGGTATGGGTAACAGCGTTTACGCTCCTGAGCTTCGTCTTTGTTCCTTTTGACTGGATAAAATGTTCTGTCCTAATCCTCACATGGCTTATGATGCTTACTGGCTACCTCGACGATGCAAGTAAAACGTCTTGGGGCGAGTACAGAAAAGCTCTTTTGGATTTATTCATAAGCATAGCGGCATCCGTGTTGCTCGCTATTTATTTGCAGCAGAATTCCGCTGACGGCAAGATATATTTCTGGCTGCCACTTGTCGCACAGAAAATCGCCGTCGCTCCATGGCTTTTCGTAATTATTTCTGTAATAATGCTTTGGGCTTCTGTAAACACAACAAACTGCACGGACGGCGTTGACGGACTAAGCTCCTCTCTTGTTCTAATCGCATTAATCTCACTTGGTGTAATTTTCTACTTTATTCTAGGACACACGGACATTGCAAGCTATCTTCTTGTTCCGCACATTGAGGACGGAGCTTCTTGGGCTGTAATGACTTTTGCCCTTGCTGGCGTTCTTATGGGATACTTGTGGCATAACGCTTATCCTAGCCACGTTCTCATGGGAGATGCAGGAAGCCGTGCGCTGGGCTTCTACATTGGCGTTTGCGTAATGATAACGGGCAACCCGTTCATGATTCTCTGCACATCGTCCATCATATTCGTAAACGGCGGAATGGGTCTTTTAAAAGTATTCTTAAAAAGGTTCTTCCATATCTCAATATTCACTACAATAAGGTTCCCGCTGCATGACCACATGAGAAAGAACCACGGCTGGTCACCAACACAGGTTCTATTGAAATTCTTGATACTGCAAATTCTTATAACGATGGCAGGATTAGGAATCTTCTTTAAAATCCGCTAATGAGAACATACTCTACACGATAAAGCAAAACAAAAGGGTGCATGGAGCAAAAAAGTTCCGTGCAGCCTTTTGTGATTCTAGGTCTTACTTCTGCAAGAACAGAGCCGCAAGGGTCTCCGCATCAGCAGCAATATTCTTTACATAGCAATATTCATTAGGCTGGTGACAAACCTCATCCAAAGTTGACCATATCGCCGCATGATAACCAAGAGTCCTAAACAAAGCACCAACTGTACCGCCTCCAATTCCGATTGGATGAGCAGTAACGCCATGAGCTTCTTTTATGGCAGCGGCAAGCTTCTGAACGACAGGAGCTTCTACAGGAGTTGCAGGAGACTCCTCATGCTGCAATTCTGTAACATCAATCTGAACGCCATACTTTTTCTCTACATCTGCAACGCGGCGGTTAAGCTCGTCAGTAACCTCTTTAAGCGTATAGCAAGGAATAATGCGGCAGTCCATATAGAACACATCGTCGCCAGGAATTATGTTTACAGACTCGACGTTCGCCTCTTTTTTTGTCGGCTGGAACGTAGACCAAGACGGCGAGAACATCTCATCCTTTTTGTTGAAGAAATTCTCCAAGTCATTCAGGCGCAAAGCAAGGTCGCAGGCAGCAAGACAGGCATTTCTGCCTTTATCAGGCAAAGAACCGTGGCTCTGCAAGCCCTTTGTATGGATTTTAAGCCACAGGATATTTTTCTCAGCAACCTCAATAGTCTCGCCGTTTGGGTCGCCTCCGTCAGGAATAAGGATAAGGTCATCTTTTCTGAACAAATCCTTATGTTCCCTCAAAAGGAATTTTACTCCGTATTCTGAGCCACATTCCTCATCTGCCATAAAAAGCAGTTTTACAGTATGCTCAGGAACAATGCCGTTTTTAAGGAACGAATATGCCGCAAAAACGCCAGAAACAAGTCCCTGCTGATTATCCTCAACACCACGTCCTATAAGCTTTCCATCTTTCTGAACAAGCTTCCAAGGGTCTGTTTCCCAAAGCTTTAAATCTCCAGGAGGAACAACGTCCAAATGAGCCATAACCCAAATTGAGAAATCGTCTTTTTTTCCAGGAATGGTAAGAATGAGATTAGGACGAACCCCACTTGAAACACGTTCGTCGGGAGCATTATAACTAGCAAAGGAATCTTCAGAAAATCCAAGCCCAATCAGATAATCTTTGAGGGCAACACATTTTTCAAGCTCACCGTCCCCACCACTATCAGGGGCAATTGCAGGAATAGAAGTAAGCAAGGTTTCAAGCTCAACCATCTTGTCAAGGCTGGCTTGTATAGTTGTTTTTACTGTATCAAAATCTTTCATGCACACAGTATACAATATTTACGATTTATATTAAATGGCAGAAGAACTATAAGGAAAAGGCTGTCCAAATAATGAAGTGCACTTCATAAAATGAGCAGCCTTTTCTTTATAAGCTTATTTATTCTGCATTGCTTTCTGGTATGCGTTCCATGTTGACTCAATCAAAGTGTTTACATCACTGTATTTTGGAACCCAACCAAGTTTCTCGCGGGCATAGGCAGAAGTCGCGACAAGCTTAGCAGGGTCGCCAGCCCTTCTCTCAACAAAATCAGCAGGAATTTCTTTCTTTGTGATTTTGCGGGCAGCCTCAAGCATTTCTTTGACAGAAACACCAGTCTCGCTTCCCAAGTTTGCCACTATGCTCTCGTTTTTCTCGGAAATATAATCAAGAGCACGAACATGAGCATCTGCCAAGTCTGTTACATGAACATAGTCTCGGATACAAGTTCCATCCGGAGTATCATAATCAGAACCAAACACTTTCATCCGCTGTCTCATGCCGCAAGCAGTCTCCATGATGACAGGAAGCAAATTCGCAGGTTTCTGCTCAAGCCCACACGGGAAGCCCTCTGTGTCATATCCTGCGGCATTAAAATAACGCAGAGAAGCGTATTTCAGCCCACGCAGCTTGTCAAACCAAGCCATTACATGCTCAATGTTGAGTTTTGTAAAGCCGTAGTAATTCTCAGGATTTTTCGGATGATTCTCGTCAATTGGCAAATACTTTGGCTCGCCAAAAACAGCCGCACTAGAAGAGAATACCATGCGTTTGCAGTTGTGCTTTACAGCTGCATTTATGATATTAACAGTACCTGTAAGATTGTTCACAGAATATTTCTCAGGCTCTATCATAGACTCACCAGCAGCCTTAAAAGCCGCAAGATGAACAAAAGCATCGAATCCACGTCCAAAAGCAGCATCCAAATCAGATGGAATCAATATATTTCCATAAATAAAATCGTTCTCAGTAAAAAGATTTTGTCTCAAGCCAGAAGAAAGATTGTCAAAAACCGTGACTGTATGACCTTTTTTCATCAACTGCTTTACAACGTGGCTTCCGATATAACCGGCACCACCAATAACAAGAACCTTCATAAAACCTCCATATATAAAAGGCAGCCTAAACCCACAACTTTT